>JBBTTL010000035.1:0-13692 GCA_038064275.1 Patescibacteria group bacterium
ATGAAAGTCTCTCTGAAATGGCTAGAGAAATATTTTGATAAACCCTTACCCAGGGCAGAGAAGGTAGCCGATGCTTTTACTTTTCATGCGTTTGAGGTAGAGGAGGCAAACGGCGACTTGATTGATCTCAAGGTACTGCCAAACCGCGCAACTGATTGTCTCTGTCACCGCGGGCTAGCCAAGGAGCTTTCTGCGGTACTCGACATCCCGATGAAAAACGACCCGCTTCGCGAGGAGTTGATTGACTTTCCAAAAACAGATGAGCTAGAGGTAAAAATTGAAGACCCTAAAAAATGCGGGCGCTACATGGGCGCATTGGTGCGCGGCGTAAAAGTGGGACCATCTCCGGCGTGGCTTAAGGAATCGCTTGAAGCAACAGGACAGCGTTCCATAAACAATGTGGTGGATGCGGCCAACTATGTGATGCTTAATATCGGTCAACCATTGCATGCTTTTGACGCAGAGAAGCTAACAAAAAAAGAGGGGAAGTATGTCATTGAAGTTCGTGGCGCTAAAAAGGGGGAGAAGATGACCACACTTTCGGGAGATGAATGTGCGCTGTCGGAAGGCATGCTCCTCATTACTGACGCGAAGGCAGATAAACCGATTGGCATCGCGGGCGTGAAGGGCGGAAAGGTGGCAGAAATTACTGAAACTACTACCGACATCATCATCGAGTCGGCAAATTTTGACGGAACGAATATTCGCCGTACCGCGCAGACGCTAAAACTTTTCACTGACGCGTCGCTCCGTTTCCAAAATCGCCCGTCGCCCGAGCTCGCGGCCTATGGCATGAAGGGCGTGCTCGCGCTCATTCAAGAAGTTGCTGGCGGGGAAATCGTGGGGGTTGTGGACGTGTATCCTCTAAAGCCCGAAATAAAATCGGTTCGAGTTACCCTTGCGCGCATCAACGGGGTTCTCGGGGCGAGTTTTTCGAAGGCGGAAGTTGCGGGTGTTTTTAAGCGTCTTGATTTATTGACAGAGATACAGGACGAAGATTTTACAATCACGCCGCCCTTTGAGCGGAGAGACCTTATCATTCCCGAGGACCTTGTTGAAGAAATCGGGCGAATTCTTGGCTACGACAATATCCCATCAATCGAACTTCCACCTATTTCGGTGGCGCCGGACCAAGCGCGCTATCGCGGCACAGAAAGAATGAAAGACCAACTCGTTCTGAAAGGCTTTATTGAGGTATCAACACAATCGTTTGCCAAGAAGGGCGACATTATTCTCGCCAATCCTCTTGATAAAACAAAACCCGCGTTGAGGGTAAACCTAGAGGACAATCTTCGCGAAGCGCTTGAGATAGCTAAAAAATACGCGCCACTTACGCTCTCACAAAACGAAAAACCGAAACTTTTTGAGGTCGGAACTGTTTTTCCGAAAGAGGGCGAATATCTGGAACTTCGGATGACCGAGCGCGTGGCGGAGTGGGGCGAGAAAGCTGGAACATCTGATAATCTTTCCATCGCCAAACTTGAAGAATACGGGAAAGATTACACGCCAGAGCGCTACACACTCGGTGTCTATAAGCCATTTTCTATTTACCCGTTTATACTTCGCGACATTGCTCTTTTTGCCGAGGAGGGGAAGGAAAAAGAAATCCTTACGATTATTAAAACAGAGGCGGGTCCGCTTTTGTTCCGCGCCGACTTGTTTGACGTGTTTACAAAGGACGGAAAAACTTCCTATGCTTTCCATCTCGTATTCCAATCGCAAGAAAAAACCCTCTCTGATGAGGAAATAAATAAAATAATGGATAAAGTCACCCGCGCCCTTAATAATAAAAAGGGGTGGCAAGTACGATAGAGCATGATTTAGTTGGTAGGAATTAGGAAATAGGAAGAAGATAAGGGTCTATTTTTAGGCAAAAAGTTATACACAGAATGTCTTAAAAACCCTTTCTTTTTGGGGTTTTTTCTGATATACTGGGAAGTAATAAAAGAGCCATGAAAAGGCTCTAAAATATGGCTAAAAAAGACCCAAAAGAAGAGACAAAAAAGGCAAGTTCGGGCCTGCCTGCCGCGCCTACCCGTGCGGCGCAGGCGGGGCATCATTACGATGCCTCTGATATTTCCGTTTTGGAAGGGCTTGAACCGGTACGCAAACGCCCGGGCATGTATATCGGCACGACCGGAATTGACGGACTTCATCATCTTATCTGGGAAATTTTTGACAATTCCCGCGACGAGGCCATGGGCGGTTTTGCCAACCATATTGAAATTGCCCTCCTTCCGAATAATCGCGTGCGTGTGGCCGACAATGGACGAGGTATCCCCGTTGACATTCACAAGAAAACAAAAGTTTCGGCCCTTGAAACGGTCATGACCACCCTTCACGCCGGCGGAAAATTCGGCGGGGCGGGCTACAAAGTTTCAGGCGGACTTCACGGCGTCGGCGCTTCGGTGGTGAACGCGCTTTCGCGCTATGCCAAAGTGGAAGTGCATCGCGACGGCGGTCTCTACGCTCAGGAGTACGAAAAGGGAAAGCGCAAGGCGGCGGTGAAAAAAATCGCCCCGTCAAAGCTTCATGGCACAATCGTTACTTTTGAACCGGACCCGGAGATTTTTAAGGAAATTAAATGGGACTGGCACACTATCGTCAACCACATGCGTCAGCAGGCGTACTTGGTGAAAGGAATGAAGGTGGATATTTTAGATTTTCGCAATCACGCCGAAAAAATTGGCGAAGAATACTATTTAAGCGAGCCGGGCTTGAGCATTCCATCAATGTCTTTTTATTTTGAAGGAGGATTGATGTCTCTTGTTAAATTTTATAATCAATTTCAAAAGCCGATTCACAAAAACATTTTTTATGTGGACAAACAGTATGAAAACGTGCAAGTGGAAGTGGCTCTTCAGTATATTGATGACATCACCACCAAAATCGCCGCTTTCGCCAACAATACTTACAATGCCGAAGGAGGCACGCACGTAACCGGATTCAAGACCGCCCTGACTCGTCTTTTAAACTCTTACGGACGGAAAAATAATATTATTAAGGAAAAAGACGAGAATTTTACCGGCGAAGACGTGCTTGAAGGGCTAACGGCGGTAATTTCAGTCAAGCTTCAGGAAATTCAATTTGAGGGGCAGACCAAGGCGAAATTGGGGAGCGTTGAAGCGCAGGGCGCGGTGAGTGCCGTGTTTGGGGAGGCCTTTGAAGCTTATCTTGAAGAAAACCCCGACGACGCGCGCGACATTCTGGGTAAATCAATTTTGGCTATGCGGGCACGCAAGGCCGCCAAAGCGGCCAAGGATTCCGTTCTCCGCAAGGGCGGACTTGAGGGCATGACCCTTCCCGGCAAACTTGCCGATTGCCAAACCCGCGACGCGTCGGAGGCGGAATTATTTCTTGTAGAAGGTGATTCCGCAGGGGGCTGTTGGAGCGAAGAGACAGAGGTTGCCGTTGCTGACGGGCGAGCACTGTCTTTCAAGGAATTGGTAAGGGAATATCAAGAGGGTAAAAAAAATTTTTGCTACACTATAAACAATAACGGACATATAGGTATTGCACCAATTCTTTATCCAAGAAAAACGAAGCAAAATGCTAAGGTTATTAAAGTAATACTGGATAATGGAGATGAACTAATTTGTACACCAGATCACTTGTTTCGATGTGTTGATGGTAGCTATGTTCCTGCTAAATATTTGACCCCTCAACATTCTCTTGCCGCGCTGTATAGAAAAATTTCAAAAAAAGGAGAAGGTACTAACTTAGACGGCTATGAAATGGTATATGACCAGAAAGAAAAAAAATGGATACCAACACACATTCTTTCTGATATCTACAACTTAGGGAAAGGCATATACCAATCGTCCGATGGAAATCACCGTCACCATATGGATTTTAAAAAACGTAATAATAATCCTACAAATATCAAACGTGTTACATACGACGAACATATGGCACTTCATTATGCCTATATGGAAGGGGCATTACACCGACCAGATGTCAAACAAAAGTCAATAGAAACGAAACGCACCGCTGAATATCGAGAAAGGGCTCGCGAGAAGAGTCTTGAAAAGAGAGAACTGTTCAGTGCCAATGCCAAAAAACAATGGGAAGATGAATCATACAAGGAGTTTATGGTAAAGGCGTTTCTTCATTTCAGAAACAATAATACCGTCTATCGGAAAGAAGCGGACGCTCGTCTCCATAAACAGCAGGCCGTGTATTGGGCTAACCATGCAAATCGCGATAAACAAGCCGAGCGTGTTCGCAATTATTTTGACGAACATCCGCAATTTCGACAGGAATATAGTGAAAGATCCAAAGTACAGTGGACCGATCCGGACCTTTTGGCTTGGAGGAGTGAAACGACAAAAATGCAATGGACCCCCGAATTTAGAGAAAAGAGAAAACTTGCTTACAATGCTACTTATTTACAACATGGGTTAAGAGTACTACACGAAATCTATTTAAAATTTGGAAAAATTGATTACGCAGAATACGATAACTATCGTAAAAAAATAAGGGATAAAAATCTTTTGCGGGTTGCTACCTTAAGAGACAGGTTTTTCAGCGGTGATGATACTAGGCTTGCGGAAGCAGTTGCCAACTTCAACCACAGAATTGTGCGAATTGAAACACTTAAGGAAAAAATAGATGTTTATGATATAGAGATTCCCGGGACTCACAATTTTGCCTTAGCAAGCGGTGTTTTTGTGCATAACAGCAGTAAACAAGGACGCGACCGGCGCACGCAGGCGATATTGCCGCTCAAAGGAAAAATTTTGAATGTTGAGAGGGCTCGTTTGGATAAAATGCTTGCCTCGGTGGAAATAAGGTCGCTGGTGGTGGCTTTAGGCACCGCTATCGGCGATGCTTTTGATATCTCGCGCCTACGCTACCATAAAATTATAATTGCCACCGATGCCGATGTTGACGGGGCGCATATCAGAACTCTTCTTTTGACGCTTTTCTTCCGATACTTTAGGCAGTTGATTGACGGCGGGTTCATTTATATCGCCCAGCCCCCGCTTTATAAAATTAAAAAAGGCAAAGAGATTTTTTATTTCTATAACGAAGAAGATAAAACAAAATTTGTTAAGAAAGAAGCTGGGGATATTAGTGAAATACAAGAGGTTGACGAAGTTAGAAAAGCTGAAGAAGTTGAAGAAGTTAAGGAAGCGGGTGATGAGGACGAGAAAGACAAAAAGAAAACCGCCAAACTCTCGCTTCAGCGCTACAAGGGCTTGGGAGAGATGAATCCGGAGGAACTCTGGGAAACAACCATGGACCCGGCGCGCCGAATTCTCAAAAAAGTTTCAATTGAAGACGCGGAAGACGCCGACAGGGTTTTCGTAACTCTGATGGGAACGGATGTGCCGGCTCGCAAGTCTTTCATCCAGAGTAACGCCAAATTAGCCAATATAGATATATAAAACATTTAACATTTAACATTTAACATTTAACATTTAACATTTAACAATATCCTTGTCCCGTTAGAGGCCTGCCCGCCAATGGCAGAGCGATGATAGTGGTATTTTGTAGAAAGTGACATATATACACTACAATCTATATAACTTATATTTGTGCATCAGGCGACGGCAGGCGGGCTGCGGTCGTGGTATTATGTAAAAGCTAGATACAATTTGTGATGAAAAGTCGAATTATCAATAATTAATTTAAGGCAGTACCGGGAGACCGCGACCTGCCTCTAATGGGATGGCAAAAGGAAGAGATAGGCAGAGAAGAGAGGCGAAGAAGCCGAAAAAGAAGAAGTAATCAAAAAATCCCCCTCCCTGCAGACCGCAGGGAGGGGGATTTTTTGAAGGAGATGAATTTTGATTTGATTACTTCTTGTCTTTAATCTCTTCTTTCAACTTTTCTACGAGGTTTTCAATGGTTTCCTTTCTTGAATTGCCTTCGCGTTTTTCCACGGTAACCGTTTTTGATTCTACTTCTTTGTCGCCCAAGACCAAAAAATAGGGAACCTTGCTTGTTTTGGCGTTTCTAATTTTTTTACCGAGAGTTTCGTCGCTTGAATCAAGTTCCGCGCGGATGCCGGAATCTTTCAGTTTTGCAAATACGGCACTCGCGTAATCACGATGCTTTTCGCTGATGGGGAGTATTTTTACCTGTACCGGCGAGAGCCATAGCGGAAAAATTCCCGCAAGATGTTCCAAAAGTACAGCCGTAAAACGTTCAATAGAACCCATAATGGCGCTGTGTATCATGGCAATGCGCTCCCTCTCTCCTTTCTCGTTTATGCAAACAAGGTCAAATCGTTCCGGCAGATTGAGGTCAAGTTGGATAGTGGCTACTTGATGTTCGCGCCCGATGGAATCCGTTGCTATAAAGTCAAGTTTTGGTCCGTAAATGGCGGCCTCGCCCGGGGCCAGAACATAATCGGCTTTACGTTCTTCTGCTATTTCGCGGATAGCGCGCTCCGCATCTTTCCATATTTCGGTAGTGCCGAGATATTTTTCCGGCGTCTTGGGGTCATGGAAAGAAAGCCGGACGTGGAGAACGAATCCAAATGTTTTATAAAAAGTATCCACAATATTCCACGTATGCATAAACTCCTCTTTGATTTGACTCATTCTAGAGAAGACATGGCTGTCGTCTTGGGTAATAGAAAGAACGCGCGTAAGCCCGCCGAGCTCGCCCGACTGCTCATCGCGATAGACCATGGTTGTTTCGGCATAACGCTGGGGCATCTCGCGATACGAGTGAGGGTGACGGGCGAAAATTTGAGTGTGATGCGGGCAATTCATGGGCTTTAACGCGTACTCGCGTCCGTCACGTGAAGTAATGCGGAACAGGTCTTCTCCGAATTTTTCCCAATGTCCCGAGGTCTCGTATAAATCGCGTTTGGTGATATGGGGGATTGTTACGCGCTCGTAGCCGTATTTTTCTCGCAATTCCCATACGTATCGTTCCAGCTCTTGTCTTATTATTGTGCCCTTGGGGGTCCACAACGGAAGCCCCGAGCCGACTAAGTCGGAGAAAGCAAACAGGTCTAAATCTCTACCTATGTCCCGATGATCGCGCGGAGAGAGTTCATGGTTGGAATTCATATAAATAAAATATTACCATTTTGAGCTTGTTTCACAAAGTGAAGCCCGCGGCAATAGCCAATTTTCATACAAGTTCTTTTGCTTTCTCAATCAAAATACTTGTTTCGCCGTTTCGTCCCGAAACGCGACCCCTTATGACAATACACTTATCTTTGACGAATAAGTTTTTAAATTCTTTAAAGATTTTAGGGAAGGCCACGGTTTCAATTGTGCCGGACATGTCGGTAAGTTTTATAAAAGCCATCTGGTCGTTATTTTTGGTGAAAACCACCTTGGCTTCGTCCACAATTCCCGCGATGGCGCATAACATTCCGTCGCGCATATTTTCCTTCACTCGCCGGACATCAATGTCGCGTTTTTCCAATCTTTCGCGATATTTATCCAGAGGATGTCCGGAAACATAGAGCCCAAGTAATTCTTTCTCCCAAGCCAATTTTTCTTCTTTGGACGCTTCAGGTGCGTCTTTTAATCTAAAAACCGGCGCGGCGCTTTCCATTCCGCCAAAGAGCGATGTCTGATTCTCGTTTGCCATTCCGGATTGGCGGTTATAATTTAACGCCTCTTCCGCGCTAGCAAGCATGGCCCCGCGTTCTCCGAGCTTGTCCATAGCCCCGCATTTGATAAGTGATTCCAGGGATTTTTTGTTTAAGTTTTTGTGTTTTACTCGGGTGAGAAAATCGGCGAATGATTTATATTCACCGGCGTTTTTTCCCTCGTCTATAATTGACTGAGCGATATCCGTGCCTAAATTTTTTACGGAATATAAACCAAAGCGAATTTCTTCGCGATTTGATTGGTCTTTTTTTACTACAGTGAAATCACCAAAACTTTCATTTACGTCGGGGGGTAAAACTAAAATTCCCATTCTTTTGCATTCCACAATTATTTCCGCCACCTTATCAAGGTCTCCTGATTCAGCCGTTAAAACCGCCGCCATGTAAATAGTGGGGAAGTGGGCCTTCATATAGGCGGTCTGATACGCGACTTTACCGTAGCTTGCGGCATGCGCTTTGTTGAATGCGTACGCAGCGAACGGCTCGATTAATTTCCACAGTTCCAGCGCTTTTTCCGCAGATAGGCCGTGGTCAACGGCGCCGCTTACGAACTTTTCTTCCTCGGCCGCCATGACCTTCGGTATTTTTTTGCCCATCGCTTTGCGAATCGAGTCCGCTTCAAGCCATGAATAGCCGGCGAGTTTGATAGCCGTGAGAATCACGTCGTCCTGATAAACAATAAGACCGTATGAGAAGTCGAGGTAGTCCTTCATCCGTGGGTCCAGATAGTGAATGAGCTTCGGATTATGTTTCCGTTCGATATACTGGGGGATTGTTTCCATCGGTCCTGGGCGATAGAGCGCGATCAGCGCATTGATGTCGTGAATGGTCGTGGGCCGCAATTCTTTTAGCCAGCGAGTCATGCCGTCGCCGTTCAATTGGAAGAGTCCGGCAGTCTCGCCGCGGGCGAGCATAGCGAAAGTTTTTTTGTCGTCAAGAGGAATTTTTTCTATATCCACATCGGTGCCGTATATTTTTTTCACCAAGCGGACAGCCTCTCCCAAAATGGCCAAGTTCCTGATGCCCAGAAAATCAAATTTAAGAAGCCCCGCGTCTTCAATGGCATACATGTCGTACTGGGTTATAATTTTTCCGCCCTTCGGGTCGTGCTGAAGCGGCACGTATTCGTAAAGAGGCTGGGGCGATATGACCACGCCTGCGGCGTGGACTGAAATATGCCTGACGCATCCTTCCAGTTTTTTGGCCAAGTCAATTATCTCTTTGGTGTCTTTTTCTTTTTTATAGATGTCGGCAAGTTCCGGCGTCATTTCCATAGCCCGGTCGAGCGTCATCGGAAAACCCTGCGACCCTATGGGAATAAGGCGCGAGATGCGATCGCCGATGCCGTACGGATGTCCCAATGCCCGAGCCACGTCGCGCACGGCGCCGCGGGCCATCATGGTGCCGAAAGTTCCGATTTGGGCAACCCTGTCCTCGCCGTACTTTTTCTTGGCGTATTCAAGCATTTCGTCCCGGCGATTATCGGCAAAATCCATATCTATATCCGGAGCTGACGGGCGATCTGGATTTAAAAATCTTTCAAACGGCAGTTTATATTCTATGGGGTCAACGGTAGTAATGCCGGTCAAGTATGAAACCATGGAACCGGCGGCTGAACCGCGGGTGGTAGCGTATATTTTATTTTCTCTGGCAAAGCGGAGAAGATCGGAGACGACCAAGAAATACGGAGCGTATCCTTTGTCGTTAATGATTTTCAGTTCATATTCTATGCGGTCTATATATGTTTGGTCGGTTTCTATTCCGCGTTCCTTCGCCCCCTCTAAAGCAAGCCGGCGGAGTTCTTCTTCGTAAGTAGAGTCTTCCAGCTTCAAATCCGGGAAAACCCATTTGCCGAGTTCAATTTTTATGTCCACCCTGTCGGCGATTTTCATGGTGTTCTCCACCGCCTCGGGAATGTCTTTAAAATATTCAAGCGCTTTTTTTGTATCAATGAAAGAAAAATCATCCGCTCCAAAGGTGAGGCGATTTTTGTCTTTAGTATCAGTGCCGGTCTGCACGGCAAGGAGGGTATCGTGGGCCTTGTGGTCGTCCTCGTGCAGGTAGTGCGAGTCTTGCGTGCCGACGAGCGGAATTTCCAATTTTTTAGAAAGAGCTATTAATTTTTCACGTACCGCTCCGGCCCCTTCTATTTTTGTATGATTCATCACTTCAATGAAATAATTCTCGCGGCCGAAAATATCTTGATGCTCTTTTGCGATTGTTTCCGCATCGGTATCTTTCCCGTTTGAAAGAGCGCGCGAGAGTTCGCCGCCGAGGCATCCCGATAGACAGATGATGCCCTGGTGATATTTGCGGAGCAATTCTTTGTCCATGCGCGGTTTGTAGTAATGGCCTTCCAAGTGGGCGAAAGTGACAAGCTTGATTAAATTCTTGTACCCTTGGTTGTTGTAGGCAAGAAGCGTCAGGTGATAACGCTCGCTGTCTATGCGCGGCTCTTTGTCAAAACGGGTGCGCTTGGCGATATATGCCTCAACGCCGACAATCGGTTTTACGCCGTGCGCTTTACAGGTTTTGTAAAATTCAATCGCCCCGTAAAGATTTCCGTGGTCCGTGAGGGCCAAGGCCGGCATTTCATGTTTTTGGGCAAGACGCACCATTTCATCCACCTTGGACATGCCATCAAGGAGGGAGTAATGGGAGTGAGTGTGGAGATGAATGAATTTCGTGTCTTCGGCCATATATTTAAGGGGTATTATATCACGCTCGCGAGAAGGACTATTTTGGTCGGAGTCCGTGGTGGCTCGCCCCGGAGTTAAGCACCCAAACATTTGCACCAATATTCCGCGATAGCGGAATATTGGTGCAACATACGGGATTGTAATATACTTCTGAAATGGGGAAGCTGGAATTTGAAGCAAAGAAAAGATTTCAAAAAGATTATCTCAAAAAAGTCATTTTGGCGACTGTTTCAGCCGCCGGCCTTATGAGCCTTGCGCTTCTTGCCCCAAATGCGATTGAAGCGCTTTCAAAACTTGGAATTATTAAAAAACCAAGAAAGTCCAGTTTTAATCGTTCAATTGAACGATTAAGGGAGAACGGGCTTCTTATGTTTGAGAAAACGACGAGCGGAACATTCTTGAGGATAACTTCGCGCGGGGAACTTGCCCTAGAGCGTTTACGCGACAATCCGCGTTTGATTAAAAAACCAAAACGCTGGGATGGAAAATGGAGAATGGTTATGTACGACATGAAGGAACCTAGAAAAAAATTGCGCGATAGATTGCGGGCAACACTAATAGACCTTGGTTTCGTAAAATTACAGAACAGCGTTTGGGTGTATCCTTACGATTGCGAAGACTTAATAACTTTGATTAAGGCTGATTCTAAAATAGGGCAGGAGGTTTTGTATGTTATTGCCGATACTATAGAAAATGACAAACATCTGAAAGAAATGTTCGGACTCCCATTAACCCGGCTATGATTACTTGACTTATTTCCCCCTGCACCAATTTCACGCGGTCGCGTGAAATTGGTGCAGGGGGATTATTGGAGAGATTGTATCAACAGAAATGTCCTTAATCATTTTTACGAAAAAATGAGAGATTATAAAAAAATTTTTTACATTGTGGGAGTAGACGAAGTCGGTCGCGGGCCGATTGCCGGACCTTTGGCCGTGGGGGCGGTATTAATAAAACTTAAAACTAAAAACTTAAAACTTAAAATTTTTAGTGGAATTAAAGACTCAAAAAAGTTAAATGAAGAAAAGAGGGAAGAGTGGTATAGAAAAATCACGGCCTTACAAAAAGAGGGGATACTTGAATATAAAGTATCGTTTGTAAGCGAAAAAATAATAGATAAAAAAGGAATTTCATACTCACTAAAACTGGCAGTTTCAAATTGCCTCAAGCGGCTTTCCGTCGGCCAAAAAACAAAAATACTTCTTGACGGTTCGCTTCACGCACCCGATATTTACGTAAAACAAAAGACCATTATTCGCGGCGATGAAAAAGAAGCAATTATCGCCGCCGCTTCAATTGTGGCTAAAGTTTTGCGGGACAGGAGGATGAAGCGTTTGGCCAAAAAGTTTCCCGGTTATGGTTTTGAAGTTCACAAGGGCTATGGTACAAAGGCGCACTATCGCATCCTTAAAAAACTGGACCCATCCGAAATCCACCGCAAAAGTTTCCTTTGATTAATGGGGATTACCAAAAAGATTGACTTTATTGTGTGTCTATGCTACCATTATAGATAGGGGTTCCTAGAAGTATCAGAAAAACTCCGCCCTTAATTCACATTTTTTGATGACAGGAGGTGTTGAATGGAAGAAAATCGGAAACCGAGCCACTTTTGTGCGCTCGTAGTTATGCGGCTTCCTGACGCCATGGAGTGTTTGGCAGCCGATGCCGGTGCCACCGTAGAGTGTCTGGTGATTGACTACCGGAAGGCCGGCGGCTCAATCCAAGTGAAATGGGCAGGTGGTAATAACAACGAAAAAGAGACGCCTTTCGTGGACATGATTAGCACTCTTCGCCGGGAAGTTCTCGATGAGCTCGGGGTGGAAATATGTCTTTCCGACAAAGCCTTGAGTGGGCGCATCATTTTCAACAAGGAAGTTTCCCGGGAGCACAAGAAATACTTCTTCTTCGTATCAGGAGATGAAATCGTCGGCAAGCTCCGAAAGACGTTATATGACGACGATGGCGACGAGGTGTTGAGTCCGCCGTACTGGAAAGAAGCGGAGGCCCTCGCAAGGGAAATCTTTCTTAGCCACAGGCCCGCTCTCATAAATGCTCTGAAGTTCATTTGCAGGAATTTTGAACAGACAAGGGCAAAATACAGCCGGCTTTTGAAAACGGCATAGACACAGTAGCTCGGCCATGATATGGCGCACCTTGCGGTTCTGTTTTAGAATCCGGGTGCGCCTTTTTTGTATTTGATATTTCCAAAAAGTAATATATACTGGACGAATTATGGTAGTAAGAATGAGACATACGAGAGCGCATACGGCAAATCGCCGTTCGCATCATGCGTTGAAAAATATGCAGATGTCTTTGTGCGATAAGTGCGGTTCGCCCAAAGAAAACCATAAGGTATGTCCGGCCTGCGGGACTTATAAGGGCCGCGAGGCGATTAATGTTCTCAAAAGAATTGAAAAGAAGGAGGCTAAAAAGAAAAAAGAGACAAAATAGTTTTTTTGGTATACTAAAAGCCGTTTAGTATTAGTGAAATTTAAACTAAACGCTATTTAAGATGGCAAACCGGCACCTTTCCAGATCAATAGCTATGCAAACGCTCTTTGAGCGGGATTTTAACCGCGGTCAGGTTAAGACGAAAGAAGGCGCAACGACTGAAACGATTGACGAAATTCTTGAGCGCAACGTAAAGGAATTTGCTCCCGGTATGGGAGATTTTTCGTTTATGAAGAAATTGGTTCTGAATATTCTGGAGAAACAGAAAACGCTTGACGATATAATTGAAAAAGCGGCACCTGATTGGCCGATTGAGCGCATCTCCATAGTGGACCGCAATATCCTGCGCATCGGGCTCTACGAGCTTCTTTTTTCCGACCGTACCGAAGTTCCGCCAAAAGTTGCCATCAATGAGGCCATTGAGCTTGCTAAAACTTTCGGCGGTGAAAATAGCGGCAAGTTCGTCAACGGCGTTCTGGGCGCGGTCTACAAAGAGATGGGTGAACCGCAGAAAGAGGATACGGGAGACAAAAAGAAAAGAGGAAATCAGGGCCTTGATATATCAAAATTGCCGCTTGAAAAATTGGGCGGAGCGGTGGTGTACTCTCGGCATAAAGGCGAAATATATTTGGCATTGGTTCACGACATATTCGGCCACTGGACACTTTCTAAGGGTCATATTGAAGAAGGGGAAAACGAAGAAGAGGGCACCATGCGCGAGATTAAAGAGGAAATAGGACTGGATATCATAATTGACGGCAAAATCGGTGAAAACGAATACATTGCTTCCCATCCGGAAAAAGGGAAACTGCGCAAACACGTTTGGTATTTTCTGGCACATTCTTCCTACAAAGAACTCGTTTTGGAGAAAGAGAAAAAGGGCGGGCTTGATAACGCCCTCTGGTTTAAATTGAGCGATATCGTAGACCTAAACATTTACGACGACATTTTGCCGATTAT
>JBBTTL010000035.1:13792-47837 GCA_038064275.1 Patescibacteria group bacterium
TTAAATTGAGCGATATCGTAGACCTAAACATTTACGACGACATTTTGCCGATTATCACAAAAGGAATGAATATGTTAAATTCTCAAAAACTAAAAGAAAAATAATTAATTATTTTCACTATTGACTATAGACTAAAGACTAATTACTACCCCAATGATAGATTTCTCAAAATTTGAAAAAAAGGTGAAAGTTTCATTTAAAGATAAAAACTTGCTCAAGCAGGCGTTTGTTCACCGTTCCTACATCAATGAGAACCCGCGAGCGGGAATCGGGCATAATGAACGCATGGAGTTTTTGGGCGACGCGGTGCTTGAACTTTCGGTTACAGATTATCTCTACCAAAAATATCCAGACAAGACCGAAGGCGATTTGACTTCATATCGCGCCTCTCTGGTGAATGCCGAAATCATTTCTTCGGCGGCCCTTGAACTCGGCATGAACGATTATCTGCTTTTGTCCAAAGGGGAAGCAAAGGACGTTGGAAAAGCAAGACAATATATTTTGGCGAACGTTTTTGAGAGTTTCGTGGGGGCTCTTTATCTTGACCAGGGTTACGAAGCGGCTGATAAGTTTATTGGCAAGTCTCTTTTTAATAAAATTGACGAGATTGTGGAGAAGGGGCTTTTCAGGGACGCCAAAAGCTTTATACAGGAAAAAGCCCAGGAGCATTTAGGAGTTACACCTTCATATAAAGTTATGAAAGAAATCGGCCCCGACCATGACAAAATGTTCACGGTTGGCATTTATTTTGGCGATGATTTCATCGGAAACGGTTCCGGCAAATCAAAACAAGAAGCCGAACAAAAAGCGGCCCAGAACGCGCTTAAGGTCAGGGGATGGAATGGGGAATAAACGGCATTAAATAGAAAGTATAGCGTATTAAGAAAATAGAATTACAAATCAATCTATTTGCTAATTCGCTTGAATTAGCAAATAGAAAAAGGTAATAAAAAACGGGGTGGATTGGTTACCACCCCGCCTAGGACCAAACGCTTCGGTCAGAATTTTTGGATTACGGCTTGATGTAGTCGAGTGCCAGTCGCTGGAACTGCTGGGCGAATTTTTCGTCTCCGTCCGTCGCTTAAGCTTAAATAACTTTATACTTTATACTTAATACTTTATACTACCTAGCATGTATCTTAAACGCCTCGAACTTTCCGGATTCAAATCATTCGCCAAGAAAACAATTCTTGAGCTTGACAGTCCGATTACCGCCATTGTCGGGCCGAATGGTTCCGGCAAATCAAACGTAGCCGAAGCGGTGCGTTTTGTGCTGGGCGAGCAGTCTATGAAATCTCTGCGCGGGAAATCCGGCACGGACCTTATTTTTAAGGGCTCAAAAGCGCACGGCGCCCTCGGGCGAGGAGCTGTGTCAATTATTTTTGACAACCGCAAGCGTGTTTTCGCCAAGCGCGAAGGAGAAGAAACCGGCATCAATGTAGATTTTGACGAAATCATCATCTCGCGCGAGGTTTACGGCGATGGGGCCAACAGCTATCTAGTAAACGGCTCTCAAGTGCGCCTGAAAGACATAATGGAGATTTTAGCTCCGCTTAACATCGGCTCGTCCGGACACCACATCATTTCACAGGGTGAGGCCGATAAAATTTTGAATTCTTCAATTAAAGACCGCAAGGAAATGATTGAAGACGCACTGGGACTACGCGTTTACCAGTACAAAATTATTGAAAGCGAGCGAAAACTGGAAAAAACGAACGAGAATATTAAAGAAGCCGAAAGCTTGCGGCGCGAGCTTGCTCCGCACATCGCTTTTCTCAAAAAGCAGATGGAAAAAATAGAGAAAGCCCGCGAGATGCGCGAAGAATTGAAAAGACTCTACTTTGAATATTTCAAGCGAGAGGATGCGTATCTCAAAGCGGTGGGTAACAAGCTTGAAAATGAAGGAGCCGTTCGCAAGGAACTTAACCAACTTGATTCGGAGATTGCCGCCCTGAAGCGAGAGTTGTCGCTTTCGCCCGAAAACGAAGCATCAAATAAAAAACGAAGCGAGTCGGAAGATTCTCTTCAGTCCGCAAGGAACAAAAAAGACGAATTATCGCGAAAATTGGGGCGGTTGGAAGGAATGATTGAGCTTGAGGAAGAAAGAGCCGGCGAAAAGGAACATTCTTCCGGCAATTTGGGACTCTCCATGGTGACCATCTACGAAGTGGAGGCTGTGGCCAAAGAGATTACGGATTTGGCAGACAGGGCCCTGCTAGAAGGAAATATTTCATTTTTTCAAAAAACAATTCTGGAAATCAAAGAAGTAATCAAAGGGTTCCTCAAACGAAAACGAGAGTTTGATAACAAGGCTGTTCATAATAAAATAGCCGAAAAACTAAAGGGGCTTAAGGAAGAGCGCGAAAAAATTCAAAAAGAGCTTGATGTATGTCTCAGAGAAGAAGAACGACTGGCGCTTGAAATAGAAAAAATAAAAGAATTACAGGAAGGAGCCAAAGAAAACTTGCGAGACAAGGAGCGCTCGTTTTTTGAGCTCTCTTCCAAGCGCAGCGAGCTATCTTCTCGCGTCGGCATAATCGCCTTAAAGGAGGAAAAATTACGTTCAGAAGAGGAAGATTTCAGGCGGGAATTTGAAGAAGCGGTCGTACTTGTGGGGGAGGAAATAAAGGGATACCGCGACTTTGTTTTGACCCCCGACACGCCTCTTCTCTTGGAAGAGGAACGCGTGCCGCAGGAAGACAGGCGCAAGAAAATTGAACGCATAAAAATCAGACTTGAAGACGCGGGTATTGGTCAGACCGAAGAAATAGAAAATGAATATCGGGCGACATCAACACGCGATAAATTTTTAGAAACTGAAATAACGGACCTGAAAGGAAGCAAAACATCTCTGGAAGGGCTCATTGCCGAGCTTAAAGAAAAATTGGATATTGAATTCAAAAACGGCGTTTCAAAAATAAACAAGGAGTTCACGGAATTTTTCCATGGGATGTTCGGCGGAGGAACAGCCAGTCTTTCCGTGGCCAGGCGTGAGAAAAAGCATTATAGAAGCGATATTGACGAAGAAGAAAGAGAACTTTTTGATAAAGAAGAAAAAGAGATTGAAGAGGGGATTGAAATCAATGTTTCGCTTCCCCAGAAAAGAATAAAAGATTTGACCATGCTATCGGGAGGGGAAAGGGCCCTGACTTCCATCGCCTTACTTTTTGCCATTACCCAGGTGAATCCACCGCCATTTTTGGTGCTTGATGAAACGGACGCCGCGCTCGATGAGGCCAATTCCCGTAAGTACGGTGAGATGCTTGGAACTCTATCCAAATTATCGCATCTGATAGTCATCACTCATAATCGCGAAACGATGTCACATGCCAGTGTTCTTTATGGCATCACCATGGGCGCCGACGGCATCTCGCGAATACTCTCCGTCAAATTTGACGAAGCGGTTGAGTATGCGAAGTAATTGGGCAGTATTAAGTATAAAGTATCAGGTATTAGGTATGAGAATTAATCACTTGGAAGCGAAGCTTCCAAGTGATTAATTATTCGCAAACATTTGTAGATTGGTGCACATTTGTAAATTGGTATCGAGTTATACAAACACATAATCAATAGTTTTTCGGACCATATCGGCGCCAGCGACTTTAAATCGCACGGGGTCGCCCAGAGTAAAAGTTTTTTTGGTGCGTTCGCCCACAATGCGATAATTTTTTTCGTCAAAAACATAAAAATCATTGCCGATGTCGCGGAGTTTGACCATTCCTTCGCACTTAGTTTCTTTTTCTTCCACATAAATACCCCAGTCGGTTACACTTGAGATAACGCCGTCAAATACCTGCCCCACCCGCGAAGACATATACTCAACCTGTTTGTATTTAATGGAAGCCCGCTCGGCATCCGACGCTTCTTTCTCGCGCTGGGAGGAATAAACACACATGGCTTCGTATAGGTGCCACTCATCTTCTTTGATTTTTTCTCCGCGCAGATATTCATCAAGCAATCTGTGCACCATCACATCCGGATAGCGCCTTATGGGAGAGGTAAAGTGGGTGTAATGTTTAAAAGCCAAGCCAAAGTGGCCGATATTTTTGGTAGTGTAGACCGCTTTGGCCATTGAACGGACAATGGCCGTCTGGATTGTGTCCTTGCCAGGCTTGCCCTCAAGCGACGCTATCAATTTATTTAATTCTTTCCCTTCCACTATGCCGTCTTTGGTTTTCACGCTATAACCCAAACTCTTTAAGAACAGGGTGAGATTATGCATACGGTCATAATCGGGGTTATCGTGCACGCGATAGACAAAAACAGATTCTTTTTCCATATTCGCCACAAAGCTGGCCACTTTTTTGTTTGCCAAAAGCATAAATTCTTCAATCAATTTGTTTGTGTCCTGGCGCGTTTTCTTATATACCTTAATGGGCACACCCGCCTCATCCAGCACGAATTTCACTTCTTCCTGGTCAAGCGAAATAGCGCCTTCTTCAAAGCGCTCTTGAGTCAGTTTTTTGGCAAGCGAGTTAAGCGCGGAAAGCTCGTGGTAAAATTCACCCTTTTTATTATCCAGAATCTCTTGCGCTTCTTCGTAAGTGAAGCGTTTGTCGGAATGGATAATGGTTTTGCCGAACCATTCTTCAAGCACCCGAGCGTTTTGGTCCAGCACAAATACCGCGCTCATGGTCAGTTTGTCTTCGTCCGGATTTAGGCTGCACAAATCATTGGATATGGCCTCCGGAAGCATGGGGATGGTTCTATCAACAAGATAAAGCGAAGTAGATCGCTTGATGGCTTCTTTGTTTAAAAAAGTATCAGGGCGCACGTAATGGGACACATCGGCAATGTGAATTCCTATTTCTACCTTACCGCCCCCTAAATCCTTAAACGAGAGTGCGTCGTCAAAATCTTTAGCGTCAAATGGATCTATAGTGAAAGTGGTTATTTTCCTGAAGTCCCTTCTTTTTTTTATTTCTTCTTCACTAAGGACCTTTTTCTTGAGTACTTCCGCTTCGCGCTCTACGGGGGAGGGGAACTCTTTGCGGAATCCTTTCTCAAGTGCGATGCCCTTCATTTCGGCGTTATGTTCGCCGGGCTCGCCCAAAACCTCATCCACTTCTCCTATGGGATTTTTTTGCGGGTCTTTCCAATCGGTTATGATAACGAAAACTTTTTGTCCTTCCTTCGCACCCTTTAATTTTTCTTGGGGGATTACGATATCGGTATACATCTTGATGTCGCTTGGCACCAAAAAATAGACGCCGCCCTCTTTTTCAATCACGCCGGCAAAGCCCGCCTTGGAGCGCGAAATGATTTCTCTAATCTCTCCCGTCTCTTTTCCTTCTTTATTTTTACCGACAATAAGCACCCGCACTTGGTCGCCGTGAAGTCCGGTGTTTAAAAATTTTGGGTCAATTTCTATGGTTTCCTCGCGGTCTTTCACCCGCACATACCCGAGCCCCTTGCCTGTGATTGAGAGTGTTCCGTCCAGCGTATTGGTTCCCGTCCTTTTTGTTTCCGGATTATTTTTTTTATGTTTCATTATATGTTGAGGAATCTACTATAACACGTTTTTGCTTGACCTTTTAGTGCCATTTAGTTAATATAACGCCTATGTTAATGATACGACTACAACGAATAGGCAGAACCAACGACCCGTCTTTTCGGGTTGTGCTTACTGACCGCAGGAATTCTCCCAAGAGCCGAAATTTTGTGGAACTTTTGGGCACATACAATGTGCAGGCGGGGAAGACCGCGTTTAACGCCGAGCGCATAAAGCACTGGATTTCAAAAGGAGCCAAACTTTCTCCGACTATGCACAATTTTATGGTGCATGAAAAGATAATCGCGGGCAAAAAAATTAACGTCCTGCCCCGCAAGTCTCCTGTAAAAAAAGAAGGAGAAGGGGTCCCGGCGGAGTCCGCCGCTCCGGCCGCCCAGGCTGTCGCAGGGCCGGTGGCTGAAGCGACAGCGACCGAATAAATTTCAGGGTCTCCGCAAACCACCCAACCTTAATACTTGTTTGATACTTGGACGTCCAACGTCCAAGCCTTGATATTTGGGTCTAAAAATGCGCCAATACTTTTCCTCTTGGCGCATTTTTGTAAATATACTATTATATTGAAAGCAGACACTTAACGTCGGAAGGCTGCATTACCATTACCAAGGCCCGCCTGCGCGTAACACGCGGGCAGGCAATAATTTTGAACACGATGGAAAAGGACAAAGAATTTCTTGAGTACGTTATAAAGTCATTAGTGGATAATCCGAATGACGTCAAAGTTAATCGGACGGTAGACGAGATGGGAGTATTACTCACGCTAGACATTAATCCGGCTGATATGGGCAAAGTTATCGGCAGACAGGGCAATACCGCTAAAGCCATTCGCACGATTTTGCGCGTTGTCGGAATGAAAAACAGCGCCAGAGTCAATTTGAAGATTAACGAGCCGATAGGCGGCCTGCGCGACACCGGCGCAAGCTCCGGTAGCGCCACCAAGACGGTAGAGGAAGCAATGGAAGGACTCTCGGGACTCTAGGGGTAGTATTAAGTAGAAAGTATTAAGTATTAAGGAATCAAAACCCCTCCCTGCTAGCAGGGAGGGGTTTTGATTAAAACTCAACTGCTTACTACTTAATGCTTAATACTTTATACTACCCCTATGACTTTCCACGTTATAACCATTTTCCCGAAAATGTTTGAGTCGTATATGGCCGACTCTATTTTGGCGCGGGCGATAAAGAATAAAAAAATCAGCGTGAAATTTTATAATCCTCGCGATTTTACAAACGACAAACACCACAAGGTAGACGACAGGGCCTACGGCGGGGGCCCTGGCATGGTTATGTATGCGGAGCCAATTTTGCGCGCGGTTGAAAAATTAAAAATTAAAAGCGAAAAATTAAAAATAATAATACTTTCTCCAGCGGGGAAGAAATTTACTAACAAGGAGGCATCGCTTCTCGCAAAACGCCGGGGAGACATTGTGCTCATTTCCGGCAGGTACGAAGGCATAGACGCGCGGGTGAAAAAAATACTTAAGGCAGAAGAATATTCAATTGGAGAATATGTGCTAACCGGCGGCGAGCTTCCGGCCATGGTCGTCATTGATGCCGTGGCGCGCCAAATAAAAGGAGTACTCGGCAAGTTTGAGTCGGTGGAAGAAAACCGTCTGTCTTCAAGCGAAGTATATACACGTCCGGAAATTTTAAAATACAAAGGCAAAAAATACCGCGTGCCGAAAGTGCTTCTTTCCGGCCACCGCAAAAAAATAGAGGAGTGGAGGAAAGGCAAAATTAAAAATTGAAAATTAAAAACAAAATTGGAATGCTTTAGTTAAGCAATTTTGAGACGCGTTTTGACGACTCGTAAACCGTCTTCAGGGCGCTCAATGCGATTTTCGTGAGCGCGAATGAGAATGTTTTCAATTCGGTCAAGTCGTTCGTCAACTTTATTGAATCGCTCATTCATTTCTCCCCGCAGATCTTTTACTTCTTCCTTCACCCCTCTAATATCGGTTGCCGTTTCCTCAAATCCTTTTTGCACCATCATTGCAAGAGTATCAGTGGTTACCTTATTTTTTTTAGTGTTTGTTTTTTTGAGCTTTTTCATGCTGATTATTATATAACTGATACAATGTAGTTGGTTCGTTCGGTTGAAATGTAAATTCATTTCTATTTCACCCCCCTGCCAATTATAGCATTGAAATTATATTATATAGAAATAACGCTTTTTGTTGATAACCTGTGGGTTTGCTTGACAAGATTTTGGCGGCCTGTATACTACAGGGTAACGATAATCTGATTGAGTTTTGGCTGAAATTAGCGTTTAAATACTTAAGTGTCTCGAGGGACTGGTAAAAATTAATATTTTTTAGGTTAATTCCTTAAAACAAAGGCGCGACTCTCGTTGTGTTTTGTTTTAATTTTTTGCATGAATCCCGTTAGAGGCCGCGGTCACGGTTTAAGACGGAGCTTAAGGCAATATTAAACACGTTCATATTATTATTCACGACAATAATTACGCAGAGCGCGGACTGACAGCGACCTGCTTCTAACGGGATGAAACGACAAAAAAAGTATTTTGCTAAATTTAAGGAACCATTAGTTGAATTGCCGAATTTGGTTGAAACGCAAGTCAATTCATACAAGTGGCTGGTTCTAACCGGCTTGGCGGAAGTATTTAAGGAATTTTCTCCAATCAGGGATTATTCCGAGAAAAAGTTTGACCTTGAGTTTACGTCATTTGAACTCTCAGCGCCCAAGCATGACGAATACTTTGCCAAACAAAACAAACTCTCTTACGAAGCGCCCCTTCGGGCCCGGGTGAAGCTCACAAATAAAACCCAAAACTCTTCCAAAGAGCAGGAGATATTTATGGCGGATTTCCCTCTGATGACAACGCACGGAACTTTCATCATCAACGGCGTTGAGAGAGTCATAGTGCCACAGTTGGCGCGTTCCTTCGGCGTTTTTTTCAACTCTCAGGAAATAAAAGGCAAAAAATATTTTGGGGCCAAAGTGATTCCAGGACGCGGGGCCTGGCTTGAGATTGAAACCGACGCTGAAAATATTATCTACGTGCGCATAGACAGAAAACGCAAATTTCCGGCAACCTCACTCCTGCGGGTTTTTGGCCTGGCTACCGATAAGGAGATGTTGAAACAGTTCCACGATGAAGCGGCGCGTAAAAGTATCGCCCTTTCCCTTGAAAAAGACCCCGCCAAAACCTCAAGTGACGCTTATGTTGAAATCTACAAGCGCTTGCGCGATGGGGATTTAGCAACCGCCGAGAATGCCAAGCAATTCATTGACGGAATTTTCAGCCCCGAGCGCTATGACCTTTCACCGGTCGGGCGTTTTCGCTTCAACCAGCGCTTCGGCAAGCCCATGGATGGCAAAGAGGCTAATCGCCGGACGCTTTCAAAAGAGGATTTAGCAATAATTGTCAGTCATATAATCACGCTCAATAATACCCACGGGTCAATTGAGGACGACATAGACCACCTTGGGTCGCGGAGGGTACGCTATGTCGGAGAGATGCTTCAGCAGAAAATACGCATGGGAATGTCACAAATGAAACGAAACATTCAAGACAGAATGTCCACGGTGGACGTGGAGACAACTCTTCCTATTCAAATAGTTAACCAAAGACCTCTGCAGGCCCGCATCAAAGAATTTTTCACCACCAATCAGCTTTCGCAGTTTATGAGCCAGGAAAATATGCTCTCGGAAGTTGAACACCTGCGCACCCTCTCGGCCCTAGGCCCCGGAGGGTTGACCCGCGAGCGCGCCGGTTTTGAAGTTCGTGATGTGCACACCTCGCACTACGGCAGAGTTTGTCCCATTCACACGCCCGAAGGCCAGAACATCGGTCTTATTCTTCACCTTTCAACTTATGCCCGCGTGAACGAATTCGGGGTGATTGAAACACCGTATGTCAAAGTTGAAAACGGAAAGGTAACAAAAGAAATAGTTTATCTGAACGCCCTTGAGGAAGAGAAATTCAATATCGCCCATGCCGGCACTCCCTATGACGAGAAAGGAAATATTTTGGAAGAGCGCGCGGAAGCGCGTGTGGCCACCAAACCCGGCCTTATCAGTAAAAAACAGATTAATTATATAGACGTTTCCACCAATCAGGCATTCTCGCTCGCCACATCAATGATTCCGTTTCTGGAACACGATGACGCCAACCGCGCACTGATGGGTTCAAATATGCAGAAACAAGCCACCCCGTGCATTATTCCGGAGGCCCCGCTTGTGGCCACGGGAATTGAAGAGTTTATTTCGCGCGACACCGGCCGATTGGTCATAGCCCAAAAAGCGGGAGTTGTTTCCTTTGTCAGCGCCAATAAAATTAAAATAAAAGAGGATGATGGAAAAGAACGGGAATATGTTTTAATAAATTTCGCCCGCACGAACAGTTTCAACGTATTTCACCAGCGCCCAGTTATTAATATTGGCGACAAAGTGAAAAAAGGCCAGATTATAGCAGACAATTCATCGTCCGCCGGCGGGCAGATAGCTCTCGGGCAGAACGTGCTGGTTGCTTTTATGGCATGGAACGGCGCGAACTATGAAGACGCCATTATTCTTTCGGAACGGTTGGTTAAAAACTCAAAATTCACTTCTATCCATCTTGAAGAATTTATTGTTAATGTTCGTGATACCAAGCTCGGTCCGGAAATCACCACATGCGATATTCCTAACGTCGGTGAAGCCAAGCTAAAAAATCTTGACCCTGACGGAATTGTGCGAATCGGCGCCGAAGTTAGGCCCAACGATATTTTGGTCGGAAAAATTACGCCGAAAGGCGAATCGGAACTCACTCCGGAAGAGCGGTTACTCCGTTCTATATTCGGCGAGAAAGCCCGCGACGTTAAAGACACCTCTCTTCGCATGGAGCACGGCAAGCGCGGACGCATCGTGGGAATTAAAATTTTCTCTCGCGACCGCGGAGACTCGCTTGATTCCGGGATTATAAAGCGAATCCATATTGAAGTGGCCCAACTGCGGAATATTTCCGTCGGTGATAAATTGGCCGGCCGCCACGGAAACAAAGGCGTTATCTCAATGATTCTTCCCGAGGAAGATATGCCCTATATGGCTGACGGAACCCCGGTTGACGTGATTCTTACTCCGCTTGGAGTGCCGTCGCGCATGAACTTGGGGCAGATACTTGAAATGCACTTGGGCCTGGCCGCGCATACCCTTAACTATCAGGCCATCGTGCCTCCGTTTTTGGGCGCTACGGATACTGAAATAAAAGAGGAATTAAAAAAAGCCGGTTTTTCGGAAGACGGCAAAGTTAAACTTTACGACGGTCTCACCGGTAATGCTTTTGGACAGAATATCGCCATTGGATATATGTACATTATGAAACTGCATCACATGGTTGAAGACAAAATTCACATGCGCTCCATCGGTCCGTATTCGCTCATTACTCAACAGCCGCTTGGGGGCAAGGCCCAAGGCGGGGGGCAACGGTTTGGCGAAATGGAAGTTTGGGCCCTTGAAGGTTACGGTGCGGCTTATACATTACGCGAGATGCTCACAATAAAGTCAGACGATATTGCCGGTCGGTCGCAGGCTTTTGATTCTATAATTAAGGGCGAAGAAATTAAGACACCGAATGTTCCGGCGGCCTTTTCTGTAATGTTAAATACTCTCCGCGGGCTTGCCCTTGATGTGGAGCTAAGGAAGCGCAAAGCAAAAAGCTAAAAGCGCAAAAGCATTTTATTCTTTTCTTTTACTTTTCACTTTTAACTTATGAAAACTATTGATACGCACGATTTTGACGAATTAGTTCTGCGAGTGGCATCTCCGGAGCGTATTCGCGAGTGGTCTTATGGAGAAGTAACCAAGCCTGAAACCATAAATTACCGCACCGGACGCAGCGAACGCGGCGGTCTTTTTGACGAACGGATTTTCGGTCCGGAAAAAGATTACGAGTGTTATTGCGGCAAATATCGTCGAATACGCTACAAGGATATTATTTGCGAAAAATGCGGAGTTGAGGTGACTCGCTCCATTGTTCGCCGCGAGCGAATGGGGCATATTGACCTTGCCTCTCCTGTGGCGCACATTTGGTTTCTTCGCGGAGTGCCGTCGCGGATAGGGCTTATTCTTGGCACACCGGTCTCCGATATTGAAAAAGTTATTTACTTCGCTGGATATATAATCACCAAAGTTAATGGAGCCGAAAGAGAAAAAGTCATAAAAAATATTGAAGCCGAATATAAATCAAAGATAAAAAGCATTGCTGACGAGAAGGGAAGAGAGAAGCTGAAAGAATTGCTTGTTGCCGCCAAAAAAGAAATTGCCGACATACAAGAAGGAAAAGTGCTTGATGAAATCACGTATCATCGTTTTTCCGTCAAATACAGCGTGGTTTTTGAAGCCGCTATCGGCGCGGAAGCTATCTACAACATTTTTAAATCTATTGATCTTGCCAAACTGAAAGACAAACTTGAAGCCTCTCTGGAGAAAGCAGGCTCGCTTGAGAAAGAAAAACTGGAGAAACGCATTGGGCTGGTGAAATCTCTCTCGAATGCCAAACTTCGCCCCGAATGGATGTTTCTTCACACTATTCCGATAATTCCGCCGGGCCTGCGCCCCATGGTGGCACTTGAAGGCGGCCGCCACGCAACCTCGGATGTAAATGATCTCTACCGCCGGGTCATCAACCGGAACAATCGTTTGAAAAAATTACTTGAAATCGGCGCGCCCGAAGTTATTCTTCGCAACGAAAAGAGAATTTTACAAGAAGCCGTTGATTCTCTGATAGATAATTCTATCAGGCGACAATCTGATTCGGTGTCAATGAGCCAGGCCCAGAAACGCCAGCTGAAATCTCTTTCTGATAATTTGAAAAGCAAACAAGGCCTTTTCCGCCAGAACCTTTTGGGTAAGCGCGTTGACTATTCCGGACGCTCGGTTATTGTGGTCGGCCCGACCCTCAATCTTTCCGAGTGTGGCTTGCCGAAGCACATGGCCCTTGAGCTTTTCCGCCCGTTCGTGATTTCTAAAATTTTGGAACAAGAGCTTGCCTATAACATCCGCGGGGCTGGGAAACTGGTGGACGAAGGCACGCCCGAAGTCTGGGCCATTTTAGAAGACGTTATAAAAGATAAATACGTGCTTTTGAACCGGGCCCCGACCCTTCATCGTCTGGGCATACAGGCCTTTATGCCGGTTTTGATTGAAGGAAACGCCATTCAAGTACATCCGCTTGTTTGCTCGGCCTTCAACGCCGACTTTGACGGCGACCAAATGGCGGTTCACGTTCCGCTTTCAAGCGAAGCGCAGACTGAAGCTCGCGAGTTGATGGCCGCCAACAAAAACCTCCTAAAGCCCGGTAACGGCGAGCCTATTGTGAATCCCAAGCTTGATATCGTCCTCGGCTGTTATTGGATGACAAAAATTGTGGATGGCGATATCGGTGAGGGGAAAATTTTCTCAAGCCCGAACAGCGCCATCACCGCTTATGATTTCGGCATCGTCGGATTTAGGGCCAAAATAAAAGTGATGGCTTCCGATAAGGAAAGATATAAAAAATTTGACGGTAAAATTTTTGAAACATCCGTGGGGAGACTCTTGTTCAACAGCATATTGCCGGACGACCTCTCTTACATCAATGAAGAAATGAATGTCAAAAAACTGGCTAACTTGGTGGATGATTTGATTATGCATTACGGCATTGATGCCACGCCGCCGATATTGGATAAAATAAAAGACTTTGGCTATCGCTACGTGACAGTTTCGGGCGTAACTTGGGGCATAGACGACGTGAAGGTCAGTCCAAAGAAAAAAGACATCGTCGAGCGTGGAAAAAGACAGGCCGAAGAGGTAAAAGAGCAATGGGGCGAGGGACTGCTTTCGGAGGATGAACGCTTTAGAAAAACCATTGAAATTTGGCAGGGCGTCAAAAACGAGATTGAAAAAATTGTTCCCGAAACGCTTGATAAAAACGGTTCGGTATATGACATGGTCAACTCTGGGGCCAGAGGTTCTATCACCCAAGTCGGACAAATGTCTGGCATGAAGGGACTTATCATCAACACTGCCGGCCGCACCATAGACTTTCCGGTGGTTCCTTCTTATAAGGAAGGACTTTCTCCGCTTGAGTATTTCATAACCACCCACGGCGCCAGAAAAGGCATGGCTGATACCGCGTTAAATACCGCCAAGGCCGGATATCTGACCCGCCGCCTAGTGGACGTTGCTCAGGACGCGCTTATTACTAAAGAGGATTGCGGCACCAAAGAGGGCATAAAAGTGAAAAAAGAAAGCGTTTCGGGAATTTCGGTGCCAATCTCAAAGAACATAAAAGGGAGAGTATTGGCCGAGGGAGTGAAAGACGAAGAAGGGGGTATTCTCTACAAACGCGGGCGCCTGATTACCAAAGACGATGCCATTAAAATTGAGAATGCCGGCGTACAGGAGGTGTTTGTCCGCTCGGCCCTAACCTGTAAAACCGCATACGGCATTTGCAGGCTTTGTTACGGACTTGATCTCGGACGCAATAAACTTGTGGCTCTCGGCGAAGCGGTCGGAATCATTGCCGCGCAGGCTATCGGCGAGCCGGGCACGCAATTGACCATGCGCACCTTCCACGCCGGCGGAGTGGCCGGAATTGACATCACCATGGGACTGCCGAGGGTGGAGGAAATTTTCGAAAAGAGAGCGCCGAAAAATCCGGCCATTGTGGCCCACTCAAGCGGAGTGGTATCCGAAGTAAAAGATTCGGGCAAAGAAAAAATAATTAAAATATTGGAAGACGCGGGGGAGGGCAAGAAGGTCGGGAAAGAAGTGGAATATATAGCCCTCTTCCGCCGTCAGCCGCTTGTTAAAATCGGAGACAGGGTCGCCCGCGGGGACCTCTTGACCGACGGCTCGGCTGAAATCGGCGAAATATTCAAATACGCGGGGAAAGAAGCAGCGGAGGAATACATCATTAAAGAAGTGAACCGCGTTTATGAATTAAACGGCGCTTCAATTTCCAGAAAGCACATTGAAGTCATAGTCCGACAGATGTTTTCGCGCAAGAAAATCAGGCAGGCCGGAGATACGAGGTTTGTTAACGGCGAAGTGGTAGAGAATGTGGAATATGTCCTAGAGAATGAGCGGGTCAAAGAAAATGGCGGCGAGAAGGCGGTTGGAGAAACACTAATTTACGGCATTTCCGAAGTTTCGCTTTCCACCAAAAGCTGGCTTTCGGCGGCGTCATTCCAAAATACAACCCGCGTTCTTATTGCAAACGCCGTAAAGGGCGGAGTGGATTCAATTCGCGGGCTTAAAGAGAACGTCATTATCGGGCACTTGATTCCGGCCGGAACCGGGGTGCGCCATAAAAATAAAGAGGAGAACGAGGAAGAGGAGTAATGGGTAGTATTAAATAGTAAGTATAAAATAAAGACGCATATTAAGTTACTTCATGAATACTTAATACTTAATACTTTATACTTAATACTAATTTAAGATGTCTTCATCAACAGAAGAAATCAAGGAAAGGTTGCCGATAACGGACGTGGTTTCTTCGTATATAAAGTTGGAGCGGGCGGGGGCAAACCTTAAGGCCCGCTGCCCGTTCCATAACGAGAAAACCCCTTCTTTTATCGTCTCGCCCTCCCGTAATACTTACCACTGTTTTGGTTGCAATCGCGGAGGGGATATTTTTTCTTTTGTGGAAGAAATAGAAGGGGTGGACTTCAAACGCGCCTTAGAAATTCTGGCCGACCGGGCCGGGGTCGTTTTAGAACGCGCTCGCCCAGAATTAAAAAGCGCGGAGCAGAGAGCGTACGGCGTTCTGGAAGAGGCCACTTTATTTTTCCAATCTAATCTCAACAAGAACAAAGAAGCCCTGGACTATATCAAGAGCCGCGGTCTCTCCGATGAATCAATTGAAAAGTGGAGACTGGGGTATGCCGAGAATGGGTGGCGGGGGCTGCTCTCGCACCTGAAAGAAAAAAAATATAGCGAAATTGAAACCGAGTACGCAGGACTTATTATTAAAAACGATAAAGGATATTACGACCGTTTTCGGGGGCGAATTATTTTCCCCGTTGCCAATGCTCAAGGCAAGATTGTCGGTTTCTCCGGACGCCACTTTATAAATAAAGATAGTTTGGAATCGGACACGGCCAAGTATATTAATTCTCCCGAAACCGCGCTTTATAATAAATCTCGCGTTCTTTACGGTTTTGATAAGGCCAAACAAACGATTATGCGGGAGGACAGCGCGATTTTAGTGGAGGGACAAGTGGATTTGGTTATGTCGCATCAGGTCGGGCTTAAAAACACAGTGGCATCATCGGGTACGGCCCTTACGGAAGAGCACTTGAAAATGTTAAAACGTTTTACGGATAACATCGTGATGGCCTTTGACGGCGATGAGGCGGGACTTGCCGCCTCCGAGCGGGGGTTCAATTTAGCCCTTTCGTTTGGTATGGATGTGCGTGTCGCCAAAATCCCGCTTAACACGGACCCCGCGGAACTTGCCGCCAAAGACCCGGATGCTTTAATCAAGGCGGTGAAGACGGCCAAACACATTATTGATTTTTATTTGGACTCGCTCCTTGAGCGCGGATACGATGCCCGCCGGCTGAAAACCGAAGTCGGGAAAAGAGTATTGCCGTACATCGCCATGGTTCACAATCGTATAGACCAGGCCCACTTTGTAGGCATAGTGGCAAAAGCACTTGGCCTCGGAGAAGAGCCGGTCTGGGAAGAAGTGAAAAAGATTGAAATGAAAATTTTTGAGGTCAAGAAAGAAGAGAAATACACCGAAACGCCAGCTACCAAAAAAGAGAAAATTTGTGATAAAATAGCAGGAATTCTCTATTGGCAGGAGGAAAAAGAAACCAAAGAGAGACAGATTGATATTTCCAAAGGACGAGAACGCTTCAAGGTATTATCAGATGGTGCCCCAATAGACGAGGCAAAAAAGAAAGACCTTATTTTACAGGCAGAAGTGCATTACCAAGGGAGTGAAAATTTGGCAACAGAACTGGAAAGATTGTTTTTAAATCTTGAGCAGGAATTGCTCGAGGGAGAGCTAAAAAAGGTCATGGCAGACCTTAGATTGGCCGAGGGGGTCAAAGACGAAGAGAAAGCTAGGACGGCGCTTGAAAAATTTCACCAGATTTCAAAAAAAATAAACGAGATTAAGCAGAAATTTAAATACGCGTAAAAAAATGAAAAATAAAAAAGTAAAAATTAAAAAAAGGGCTATGAAAAAACCGACAAAGATTAAAAAGCGAATTTCGCTTAAAAAAAAGACATCTGCCAAAAAGGGCAGGGCCCTTACTGCCAAGAAAGAGCCCAAAGCAAAAAAACTCGGAAAGAAAGCACAGGCAAAGGAAAACGCCGCCCTGACCCTTATTAGCAAAGGAAAAAAGCGTGGATTTGTCACTTATGACGATATTTTAAAATCGTTTCCGATGATTGAAGGCGATATTTTTTTCCTGGACGCATTGTATGAGCGACTGGCGGTCGCGGGCGTGGATGTGCTTGAAGGAGGTAACTTGCTTGATTTGGATGAGACCGAAAAAACGCTTAAGGGTTATGCTAAAGAAGGTTCTTCATATGACTCCATTCAAATGTACCTGAAAGAAATCGGCAGGTACCCCTTGATTTCAGCCGCCATGGAGAAGGAATTGGCAAAGCGTATTGAAAAAGACGATATGGAGGCTGTGGATTTGCTGGCTAAAGCGAACCTTCGTTTGGTTGTTTCCATCGCTAAAAAGTATGTTGGCAGAAGCTCTGACCTGACGCTTCTTGACCTTATTCAGGAAGGCAATCTCGGTCTTTTTAAGGCGGTGTATAAATTTGACTGGACAAAGGGATATAAATTTTCAACTTATGCCACTTGGTGGATTAGGCAGGCTATCACTCGCGCCCTGGCCGACCAGTCGCGCACCATCCGTATTCCGGTGCACATGGTGGAAACTATTGCCAAGTACAAACAAGTGGTCAGGCGCCTTAGCCAGGATTTGGGACGTGACCCATTACCCGAAGAAATCGCCACCGAGATGGGCGTGGAGGTGGGCAAAGTTCATATTATTGAGAATATCAACCAAGACACGGTTTCGCTTGAAAAACCCATTGGAGACGATGACGAGAAGTCAACACTCGGCGAATTTATAGCCGACGACAAAATTCTCTCGCCGGACCAAGACTCCGCTCATCGCATTTTGAAAGACCAGATCGGAGAAATTTTAAACGACCTCTCGCCCAAAGAGCGGAAGATTTTGGAAATGCGCCACGGTCTGGTGGACGGCATTATGCACACACTTGAAGAAGTGGGGCAGGAGTTCGGCGTAACCCGCGAACGCATCCGCCAGATAGAGGCCAAAGTTCACGAAAAAATCCGCCAGCATGAGAAGGTGGAAAGACTCCGCAACTATTAACCGACAATTTACCCGCCCAAGTTTTGACTTGCCTGCCTGAATTTCAGAGAAATTTTGGCAGGTAGACAAAATTTTGGCGGGTAAACAACTTACAACCTAAACTATTACGATATATCGTAATAAATATCCATTCTCTAATTCGCGCGAATTAGAGAATAGTTGAAGAGATGGGTTATAATTAAAATGTTAAAAACTTTTCATGCTTAAAATCGGACAAAAAGCGCCGGAATTTACGCTTCCGGACCAGGACGGCAAATTGCACAGCTTGGCCGACTATAAAGGGAAGCGGGTGCTTTTGTATTTTTATCCCAAGGATGATACACCGGGGTGTACTACAGAGGCATGCGCCATCCGCGACACTTTCGGAGATTTTCAAAAGATGGGGCTTGTGGTGCTCGGTGTTTCGGGAGACGACGTGAAAAGCCATAAAAAATTCGCCGAAAAATATAAATTGCCGTTTCCTCTCCTTGCCGACATGGAAAAGAAAGTTCTTAAGGCCTACGGAGCCTGGGGTAAAAAGAAATTTATGCCTGCCCGCCGAAGCGCAGGCGGTGGCGGGGGCAAAGAACATGAGGGTATCCTCCGTACCTCGTTTTTGATAGGGGAGGACGGCAAAATTTTGAAAGTGTATGAGAACGTGAAGCCGCCCGAACACGCGGCCGAAGTGCTCGCAGGCGCCAAATAAAAAAAAGAATGACAAAGACAGAAACACAAAATACCAACAAAGGCCCAAGCGAGGAGCTTGTTCGGCATATTTCCGCCGTTAAAAATGAGACAGAGTGGATGTTGGAAAAACGCCTCGCTTCTTACGAGCTTTGGAAGAAGACATCTATGCCAAGCTGGGGGCCTGATTTATCGGGGCTTGATTTGGAACATATAGAGTATTTCGTTGACCCCAATTCACCTGAAACCGACAAATGGGAAGAGGTTCCCAAAGAAATCGCCGAGATGTTCGCGAAACTCGGTATTCCCAAAGCAGAACGGGAATATCTAGGTGGAGTGGGGGCGCAATATGATTCCGGCGTGGTTTATCATCACCTCAAAAAATCTTTGGCCGACAAGGGGGTAATTTTTGAAAATATGGACGTGGCTCTGCAAAAATATCCCGACCTAGTGAAGAAATATTTTATGACCGATTGTATTCCGATTACCGACCATAAATTCGTAATGCTTCATGGCGCGGTTTGGAGCGGGGGGACATTTATTTATGTTCCTAAGGGGGTTCGCGTGGACATGCCTCTTCAGGCGTATTTTAGAATGAACCGCGAGCGTAGCGCCCAGTTTGAGCATACGCTCATTATTGCTGATGAAGGGTCGTACATAGAATATATTGAGGGATGCAGCGCTCCACGCTACCAGAGCGCGTCGCTTCACGCCGGATGCGTGGAACTTTTTGTCCACAAAGACGCGCACATAAAATATTCAAGCATAGAGAATTGGTCGCGAAATGTTTACAATTTAAATACCAAGAAAGCGTTGGTGTATGAAAAGGGGACTATAGAGTGGTTTAACGGCAATATGGGCTCGTGCGTGACCATGCTCTATCCGTCGTCGGTTCTTTTGGGAGAAGGCGCCCGCTCGGAATCTCTGGGCATCGTCCTGGCGGGCGAAGGCCAAGTCCAAGACACCGGCTCAAAAGTTCTCCATCTTGCCCCCAACACCACATCCAACATTCGCTCAAAATCAATTTCAAAAGACGGCGGGATTTCCAACTACCGCGGATTCGTTCAAGTCGGCAAACGCGCGGAAAATACTCGTTCTACGGTCACCTGCGACGCGCTGATTTTAGACGACAAATCCCAGTCCAATACCTATCCAACAATGAAGAATGAGAATGATAATGTACAAATTGCTCACGAGGCTCGGGTTGGTAAAATCGGGGACCAAGAAATTTTTTACCTTAAATCGCGCGGCTACACCGAGAGCGAAGCCACCCGCCTTATCGTTTCCGGCTTTATAGAGCCGATGATTAAAGCAATGCCACTTGAATATGCTTTGGAACTCAATAAATTAATAGAATTGGAAATGGAGGGGAGTGTAGGTTAGTATTACTAACATAAATGAATACTTCATTATCAAAACCAATAAGCTTTGTCTTAAATGAGGAGATAGTAAGAACACAGCAGGGTTATACAGAATCTTTCAAAAGATGTAGGGAGATTCTTTCAGAGATAGAGAATATTACTAAAAAAAGAGTTTTGGCTTATTCATCAAATTTTAAATCATCATACGGCGTTATGGATAAGGACGCTACCGTAATTGAAGATTTATTAAGAACAAAAAGTGATAAAAAAGATTTACTGTTGATACTAAGTTCTCCTGGTGGACAAGCTGTGGCTGCGGAAAAAATACAATTAGTTTGTCAGGAATATTCAAAAGCTAAAAAAGGTAAATTTTTAGCATTAGTTCCAAAATCAGCAAAATCCGCGGCAACAATAATTGCACTAGGTTCAGATAAAATATTGTTGTCTAGTACTGCAGAATTAGGTCCGATAGATCCTCAAATAATTATTTCAAATAATTTTGAAACTGGTAGTGAAACCGAAAAAGATCTGGTAGGAAATAAGGAGACGGTAAAAATAAAAAAAGTTTTTCAAAATAGTATTAATGTAATACCGGCTTTCAGAATAATTAAAGCCGTTGACGATCTTACTGATAAGTCTAAGAAATGGTGGCATTTTAATAGTGATTCAAACAAAATATTTTTGAGCCAGTATAATTATGACCTATATTTGATGGCTCAAAATGAATTGAAACTCAGCCGTGACATAATTGATAAAATTATCAAAAGAAAAAACATTAAAGATCCTGGATTGTTTAAAATTTTCTCTGACCCGGAAGTTACTTTATCTCACAATAGACCAATATCTTTGTCAGATTTAAATGATAGCGAACTTCACAAGTCTGGTTTTATAGAGGGATATTTAGAATATTTTGAAAATGATGGTGTTATTAAAGAAAATCTAGAAAAATTAGACCAACTTATTTGGGAGTATTATCTAAGAACTAATACTCACTTAGAAGATGAAGGTAATTTTGTTCAAAAAACAATAGAAACAACTACTCATCGAGTCCAATTAGGACATAATGATAGTAATGTTTTATCATAATAATATGATGGAAAAATCAAACAGTAAACCAACAGGTATTGATTTAAAGGATTCTAAAATTGCTCCAGATTTTATGATTAAAGAAAAAATACTTATAGATGAAAAGGAAAATGTTAGAGCAAAACCTAGTGAAGATATTAAAAATGCAACCACTTCTTCTCTCGTGTTGAAAACTCCCTCGTTTTAGTGTGCTGTTTAGAGAATAAGATTAAAAATGCAAAAAATTAAACTCGGAAAATACCAACACTACAAAGGAGATTTTTACCAAGTTTTAAATGTCGCAAGACACAGCGAGACAGGGGGGGATTATGTTGTCTACCAAGCTCTCTACGACGACCCCGAATTAGGTCCCAAACCTCTTTTCGTCCGCCCCCTTTCAATGTTCACCGAAACCGTCTCTTGGCAAAACTCCACCGTCCCCCGATTTAAATTTATAGAATAAACTCCATAACCCTCCCAACCCTAACTCTGGTAACTCTAAGTTCTTATCCCCTAATTGTAGCGAATAGGGGGATAAGGAAAATATTATAGTAGACGGCACCCTGAATTTTTTAATCTAACTCTAACTCATGTATAATTCCTTTATGGAAGGAGGATGTCATTGCAGGGCTATTAGATTTAAGACAACAAAGAAACCATTTTGGGTTGGCGCCTGTTATTGCGTGGATTGTCAAAAAATAAGCGGCTCGCCTTATGTGGTTTTTGCGGGGTACGAGGCTGGTTCTGTCGAAATTTTACAAGGGTTTCCGAAGAGTTATTCTTCCTCAGAAAAGGCAGCACGCTCTTTTTGTGGAATATGCAGTTCGCCATTTTCATATACACACAAGAATTCACCCAATAAACACTTTATTCCAGTGGGGGTTTTTGATAACCCCAGAGAATTTAAACTAAAGGAACATATATGGGTATCACAAAAATTGCCGTGGATTCTAATTCACGACAATTTGCCACAACGGGAAAATTAAATAAAAAATGCAAAAAATTAAACTCGGGAAATATCAGCCCTATCTCAATATTCCCTATTCTCTAATTGTAGCGAATAGGGGAATAGATGTATAATAGATAAACATGAGAGAAAAAGAACTGGAACGAAGTTTAAAAGCGTTAGCCAATAAAAGAAGATTGGCAATATTACGCTTTATTAGAAAAGAAAAGGAAGTGTCGGTTGGGGGCATAGCTGACGAGATTAAACTATCGTTTAATGCAACCTCAAAACACTTGGGGATTCTAGCTTCAGCCAATATTCTTGAAAAAGAACAAAGGAGTCTTCAGGTGTTTTATAAAATATCTGATGATTTGCCGGAGATTGTCCGTCGAATTATCTCTTTGCTTTAATCTATTCTCTAATTGTAGCGAATAGGGGGATAAGAAGTACTCTTGTGGTAAATAGCGGGATAAGGGATAAAAATAAATAACATTAAAAGATAATTAAATTGCAGGAGGTTGTATTGTGCTTCTTTTTTTATTCCGGCAAGCGAGGTTGAGGTGCGGCGGAGCCCCGAAAGACCTTGAGTAGTTTATGAGGATGTACTCATCCGAAGAAACGCGAAAGGTGTACTGCTTCTGTAAGAAGTGTACTCACTCACACAGCGTCCGAGCGAAGACGGAACAAAGGGTTTAATACCCTTTATATTCTGAATTTTTTGTTGAAAAATAAGCGGCTTTAGAGTAAGCTGACCAATCCCATTAGAAATTTATATAGTTAATAACTAATGCTAATATTGATGAGCGAATCCGCATAACGGTTTCTTTGTTTGTTTTTATGGGTTAAGGTGTTAAATTTCTAACGGGACAAGTACTAACAAAAAAATGAAGCATATATTATCTGAATATAAAAAGACGGGAGCTCTCAAATACGGGCTCAAAATAGAGTCTCCTTTTATAGAGGATTTTTCGTCGGTGGTGGAGGGCGGCGGGGAAGTTGTGTTTGTTGGCAAAGACACGCACAAAACCATGAAAAATGACTTATCTACACACAGACTTATCTTGGTGACGGTTGAAGAGGGTGGAACATTTGAATATGAAGAGAGGGCAACGGGGGCTGTTCACGCCAAAAGCGATTTACACATTTTTTTGAAAGGGAAAGGGGCGCGGGCAGAAATTAAAGCAAGGTATGAAATAGGCGTGGATTCAAAACTAGATATTTTACACAAGGTTTATCACGAAGCCGATGAAACCATTTCGAAAATAGAAACGAGAGGAGTTCTTTCGGGCGAGGTGTATGTTATATACAGGAGCTATATAAATATGAAAAAAGGACTGAAGATGCTCGTCGGAAACGAGGACGCCAAATTTCTTCTTCTTTCAAAGAGGGCTATGATTGACGCTATCCCGGCGCTTGACATTGCTTCGCGGGAAGTAACCTCGCAACACTCGCTTTCTATCAGCCGTATTGGCGAGGAAGAGCTTTTTTATCCGCGCCTGCGCGGATATTCCGATGAAGCGGGGAAAGAGTTGCTTCTTTCGGGATTTTTGAAATAAAAAAAGCCCGGGAACCCCCCGGCTTTTGACATACTGGGGCGAGTGAAGCCCTACTTTTCCTTCTTGACCATCCTGACTAAGAACCAAATGATCAATAGGGTGATAAATACAACACCGCCCACCGCAAACCCAACCGCGGGGGTTGACAGATGGCCCCCCCATAAAACAGAGTCAAAAACCAAAAGCTAAAAAACGATATTTCTGCTGGACATTGTGATATCCTCACTCTCGTTTTCGTTAAGGTGAACTCTTTGTAGATTATCACATTACATATATATTGTCAAGTATAGAAAAATAGTGTAGATTAAAGAAGTGTTTGATGTAAATAAAATAAAAGAAGATTTTCCGATATTTGAGAACTACAAGAAAAAGTGGGGAAGATATTTGTCGTACCTTGATTCAGCGGCTTCCTCTCAAACACCAAGACAGGTAGTTCTAGCAATGGACGATTACTATTTCAACTATCGTTCAAATGTTCATCGCTCGCCCTATAAATTAGGCATTGAAGCGACAGAGGCCTACGAGAGCGCCCGCGCCACAGTGGCGAAATTTATCGGTGCAAAAAAAGGGGAGATTATTTTTACTTCCGGCGCCACCATGGGTGCCAATATGTTAGTGGCCATGCTTGAGGATTATTTAAAAATCAAACAAGGAGCCGAGATTTTAGCGAGTGTTGCCGAGCACCACTCAAACCTCGTGCCGTTCCAGGAGTTGGCTCTGCGCACTAACGCCGCCTTTCGGGTAATCCCGCTCTCCGGCACTGATATAGATTATGAAAAGGCGGAAAAACTAATCGGCCCAAAAACAAAAATTGTAACTATCTCGCTGGCAAGCAATGTCTTAGGCACTATCTACGAAGTGAAGCGCGTTATAAAATTTGCCAAAAAAGTCGGCGCCATTACGATTGTTGACGCAAGCAAAGCGGCGGGGCACATATCTATCAATGTCCGCGATCTGGGTTGCGATTTTCTTTTCTTTTCCGGACATAAAATGCTTGGGCCCACCGGCATCGGCGTATTGTATGGGCGCGAGGAGCTACTTACGCGTTTGTATCCGGGATTTTTCGGCGGGGGCATAGTTTCATCGGTGACGGTGGAAAAAACAAGTTATCTTGATATACCGATGCGTTTTGAGCCGGGTACACCCAACGTGGCCGGAGCCATCGGCCTGGCGCGGGCCATGGAATATATAGAATCTTTAGACATTGGCGCTGTCACGAAGCATTCGCAAGAACTGGTGCGCTATGCTATAGAAAAACTGAGCCGGATACCGGGCCTGAAAATCGTCTCGGAGAAAGACGAAAAGCGAAACATCGGCATTGTCTCATTCACAATAGATGGAATTCATTCGCATGATGTGGCTGAAATTTTAGACCGCGGAGGGGTTTCTATCCGCGGGGGGCATCATTGCGCCATGCCATTGATGAAGTATTTGGGTGTCTCGGACGTCTGTCGGACTAGTTTTTACGTTTATAATGACAAAGAAGATATTGATCGGCTAGCGGAGGGGATAGAGAAAGCGAAATCAGTCTTTGGTTTGTAGTATATGGTTTATAAAAAAATGCACGACGAAGAACTATATAAAGAAAATATTCTAGATCACTACAAGCACCCGCGAGGAAAGCGCGCAATGACTGATTTTACGCTGAAAGGAGAGGGGGTCAATGCCAGTTGCGGGGATGAGGTCGTGATATACTTGAAACTCGTTGGCGACAGAATTACCGAAACGACATTCACCGGACAAGGTTGCGCCATAAGCCAGGCGGGCGCCTCAATGCTTACCGAAAGACTGAAAAGCATGACCCTTGCCGGCGCCAAAATGCTTTCCCCGGGCGATATTTATACCATGTTAGGTATCAAAGTCAGTCCCGGGCGCGTTGACTGCGCTCTTCTTGCTTATGGGGCCCTGAATCAGGCCCTACTTGGCGGTAAAACCGCCAAGTAGGGCCTGAAGGGGATAATTAAAAAAATGGAAAAACACACGCTGGAAATTAAAAATTTAAATGTTGAAACCGACGGAAAGAGGACGGTAGAGGGCGTAAACCTCACCATTCGTTCCAGCGAGATTCATATCTTGATGGGGCCGAACGGTTCCGGCAAGAGCTCGCTTTTGAACGGTCTTTTCGGGCACCCCAGTCACAAATTAAGAGGCGGCATAATTCTTGACGGCGATGATATTGCCGCGCTCTCAACCGACAAAAAAGCGAAAAAAGGACTTTTTCTTTCTATGCAAAACATTCCGGAAATTTCAGGCGTTGGCATGCTTAATTTTTTACACCGCGCCTATCGTGAACTTACGGGAACCGAAGGGGTATCAATACTTGATTTCAACAAAGAGGTGGGGGAAAGGGCGGAGCGTTTCGGCATTTCCAGAGAATTTTTGAAACGTCAGGTGAACTCGGGATTTTCAGGCGGTGAAAAAAAACAGGCGGAGATGCTTCAACTTTTAGCCCTTCGGCCAAAATTCGCGTTTCTGGACGAGATTGATTCGGGGGTTGATGTTGATTCGCTCCACAAAGTTTTCTCCATCATAGAGGCGCTTAAAAAAGAGGGCGTAGGATTTCTTTTGATTACGCACTACCCGAATATTTTGAAAAAAATCACGCCTGATTTCGTGCACGTAATGAAAGGGGGCAAAATCGTGAAATCTGGAGGAGAAGAACTGGCGCGGGAGATAGAAGAGAAAGGATTTGAGAACTAGCCATTATCTTTTAGCAATTAGCGTTTAGGAAAAATACAAAAAAGATGCAAGCACCAACCAAAGAACAAATTATTGAAGCCCTGAAAACGGTCAAAGACCCGGAAATCGGGATTGATGTCTGGACGCTTGGGCTTATCTACAAAACTGATTCCGGTATTGATGGTATTGATATTTTAATGACCCTGACCAGTCCTTTCTGTCCGTTTGCCGACGAGCTAATTCAGTCTGTAGAAAAAGCCCTTGCCCCTCTTTCAGGCGGGGAAGTCCGCGTTAATATCACATTTGACCCGCCCTGGGAGCCCTCGGCCGAACTCCGGACGATGCTCGGGGTTTAAGTCCGCAGGTTTTCATTCTAACATTCTTGAGAATGTTAGAATGAAGAAAAGGAGAAGACCAGCTTTGTGAACACTTAATGTTTAATTTTAATTTTGAACGGAAAAACTACTTGATTGATTCAATGGCGCGCTTTACATTGTCATACGACTCCGCGCCGACCAGAAGCGTTTTCTTTCCGGTCTTTATGTTCATCACCACACTTGCCGGCGTTCCGGTAACGCCAGCTTTAATGCCGTCCTCGTAGTTAGATTCCACCAAGTCTTTATATTTCCCGCTTGAAAGACAAACATTGAATTTTGTCACGTCAAGACCGACAGTTTCCGCGATTTTTGGAAGTTCCGCCGGATCTAATCCGTCATTAGATGGCGTGAGTTCGAATATTTTATCTAAGTATTGCCAAAACACCGTGTTTCCGCCAAATTCGTTCGCGCATTCTGTTGCTTCGGCTTCTTTGCGGGCCCTTGAGTGGAGACTATCAATAGGGAAGTGGCGGTAGACCCAAGCAACTTGTCCCTTATAATCAGCTACTATTTTTTGCATTGTTGGATGGAATTTTTTACAGAAAGGGCATTCGGTGTCGGAAAATTCTATGACGACAATCTTCGCTTGGGGGTTGCCTAAAAGATGGTCCTTGTCGCTAACCGGACTAACCGCGATTTCTTGCGGGCTGGGTGCTCGGCTACCAGCTGAATCGTCTTTTTTTGTAGTAAATTTTCCACTAGTTAGAAATATTGCCACTGCGATAATAATTCCAGCGATAATAATTGCCCCCGGCGTGTTGATCTTGTTTTCCGTCATGTGTTTTTAGAAAATATGAATAATACGGGGAAGTATATCACAAAAAATTTGGTTTGGCTGAAACACTTTACATTTTACATAATTATGCCATAATTGGTAAAGAGGGAAGGACAAAATGTTTTGTTATAATCTTCTTATAATCAATCATTTCAGCCAGTTTTTTGACAGGAGGATAAAGAAGATGAAAAAATTTACGGATCCGGTGGTAGAAGGGAGTAGTACGGCATTTGTGGAAATGAATCGTTCGGGGAAGAAAATCGTGCTAGCCAACGCTATCGCGCGGGCGTTTATGGAAAAAGGCGGGGCTCTTTTTAGGGATAGCGACATTGCGGAGGCGCAACATTTTACCGCCGTGTGGGCGCTCAAAAAAGACGGCGACTCATTTCTGGTCAAGACGGTGAAATGGAACGGTGGCGTGTATCGCGCCAACTATAGGCGCAAAGGACAGCGGATAATAATTGAAATATCCGATATCACCGACCTGTACAAAGATGCCCGGCATGACGAGCGCACCGGACTTCTAAAAGGAGGCTCTTTTAGGGAAATTCTCGCGGACGCTATAGCTCGCGCCAGACGCGGGCAGCACGAGGACAAAGACGAGAAATTGACCGTGGCTGTGTTTTTCATGGACCTGGATGGGTTTAAAAAAGTAAACGACAGCGCTGGCCACGAGACCGGAGACCTGCTCCTCATTGAAGTTGCCAAAAGGCTTCAAGAGGTTGCGCGCCGTTCGGGTGATGTCGTGGCGCGCGAAGGGGGAGACGAGTTTATTTTTCTCGCCCAAAGCGTGCGGGACAAGAAAGATGCGTTTCTCATTGCCACCAGAATCAAGACGGCAATTGCGAAACCGTTTTGCATTGACCGAAAGAAGTTCCGAGTCGGAATTTCAATCGGTATTGTTCTCGGGCCTAACAAGAAGGACGATAATCCCGACAGCCTCATCAGGCACGCGGATATCGCCATGTATCATGCAAAACGTTTCGGGGAACCGTGTTTTTACGGCGACGAAGCGTAGTAAGATTTCGCATTCAAAAGTCCCGGGCGCTGACCCGGGCTTTTTTTATGCGTTGCTTAGCGAGGCGTCCTTTTGCTCGGAAGAGCCAGATGAAAGAGGTCTCGGAAGAGCCAGAGAAGGGTAATAAGGGCAACCACGGCCACTATTTGCACCATGGCGCGAGTGTTCAAGAATGCGTAAGAGTAAAACTGGTACACGGCCGGAATATCGGCAATTGAGGGCATATTTGCAAACACCGCTTTTACGAAAATCAGCTTTGCCTGGATGTATACAAGCCCGAGCAAGACATACGCCTTGATGGCAATACGGCCGTACAATTTTTTCATTAAGAAAATTCCGTAAACACGGCGCATGGTTTCTTTTCTGAATAATTGCGTATTTATATCATTCATCCCATTAGAAGTTAAATTCATATAATCTTGTAGTAGTTTTTTTGTCCGGTTAGAAAACATACTCTCGGGCTTAGTGAACTTCTAACGGGACAAGTATTTTTAAATTAAACTGAAAGCTATTTTTTTAAATTCTTTTTTGGCGCGATGCACCCGCGTTTTAATGACACCGACTGAAACCCCCTCAAGCTCCGCGATTTCTTTTTGCGGTTTGCCCTCTATAAAATACATTTTGAGGACATTGCCCAAGATATTAGGCATCCGCGAAAGAATAGAAAGAACGTAATCTACGGTGAATTCTTTGTCGTAATCGTTCGTTCTGAAATTCGGCAATAGTTCGGCCAGCTCCTCATCAAGCGGCATTGTATTTTCCCTGTCGCGCTTTTGTTTCTTGTAGTATGAGAAACAGCTGTTAATCAGAATTTTGTAGGCCCATGATTTAAACGAAGCCCCCGCTTGAACCTTAAACCGTCCGGCGTTGAGATAAATTTTCACGAACGCCTCCTGCACCAGGTCTTCGGCGTACTCCTCGCCTACGATTTTTTTGGCCTTGCGGACAAAATCATCGTGGTATCTGTCAAATAGAAGCGAAAAAACCGCCGGGCTTGAAAGGGACATAGCCAGCACCTCCTCATCTTTTTTTTGCCGAAGTTCTTCTTTTATGTCGCTTTCCCTAAGAATCATAAAGCTAATAATACCGACCTTTCGTGACTATTACAACAAGGCAGGAATATGGAAGGTTACTGAATAGGCCCTACTTTTTCCACTCGGTGATTTCACCCACCCCTATTTCAATTGGGTCAACGAGGCGGAGTTTTTTTAAAACCTTAGACGGTGCGATTGGGAAGTGCGGAGCGTCAAACAGAGAGTCGTTTATTTTCCAAAGATCTTTTTCTTCAGTAATCCATTTAGTTCCGAACCTTTTTAGATTTATCGGCTTAGTATATCCCCTTAGAGTTTTTCTGCCGTTCTCATACATAAAATATTCGTTGAAGTAAGACATACAAAGTTCGCGGAGAGTTTTATACACCGGGTCGCGATAGCGCATCAATGAATGGTTTGATTTTGAAATCGCGCCCCAGAACCCGTCTTCTTTAAATACTACAATCACATGGTCTTCGTCTTTGTCGGTCGCAAAATGAACAACTAGCGGATTTTTACCGTGATACCAAAGCGCAAGACCCGCAAAGAGCGCCCCTTCAATGCAATGGGCTTTTTTTTCACGCAAAACTTTTCGCGGAGACATACACGTCTCGCCTGCCTGTGCCCCGCCCGCAGACAGGCCGCCTTCTTCAAAATTATTCGGAATCTTATTTATAAAATCCTGAATTTTTGACGGAGTATTTAATTTTTTGAATACAGAATGTTCTTTTTTTGTAAGAGCCCACATAATTCAGTATTTTGCCATAAAACGGTATTTTTGTCTAAAGACCCGCGCATAGTAGCCCTGGTTTTTTCTTACCTCGTTCCAATAATTATATCAGGAAAATTAATACGCAGATGTTTAGTGTAATTTGTTTTAAGGAAGCGGTCGCTTCCTTAAAACAAATTAGCGAGAATCAATGGCAAGTTGGGGGAAGCTGGCGCGCAGTTGCCCGACAAGCGCGCCGGTATCAATTTTTTTAGTTTTATCCAAATTGCGGTCAAGATTATTTATATAACTTATCTGTTGAATGAAATATTTTTCACCGGGCCTGAAATATCCGGCAATTTCCATAAAATCAGGCGCGGTGTGCACGCCGGGAAGCACGGTAGTTCTCCATTCGTGGGCAACGCCCGAGTTTCTGATTAAATCAAACGTTTCTCTCACGCGCGAAAGTATGGGCTCCTTTTCTTTTGCCACATTGGCGATACTTTGGTACTTATCCCAGGTGTGTTTTATATCCATGGCAAAATAATCAACAAGTTTTTTATCAATCAATCCCCTGACCATTTCCGGAGTAATGCCGTTGGTGTCCAGCTTTACCAAAAAGCCCATATTTTTTATTTTCTCTATGAATTCCGGAAGGTCTTTATGGAGAGTCGGTTCTCCGCCGGTGATACAGACCCCCTCTATAAATCCTCGGCGTTTATTGAGGTGCTTCCACAATTCCTTTTCGTCAATGCCGCCTTTGTCTTTATATACAACCAGTTCCGGATTATGGCAGTAGGGACAGCGAAAAAGGCACCCTTTAGTAAAGACTATCGAGGCGATGTGTCCCGGAAAATCAATAAGCGAAAGTTTTTGAAATCCGCCGATAATCATAGTGTCGCGGAAACTACGTCCGCGGCTTTCTTCTCATTATCTTTTTTTAAACTGTTTTCGCCGGGCTCAACCATATATTCCACGCGCTCGGCGTATTCGCTTTTTTTGCCCCTATTCCATTCAACTACGGGCCTGAAATAACCGACTATGCGCGACCATACTTCACATTCCGTCCCGCACTGCCCGCAATGTTTTGTTTCTCCCGATATATATCCGTGCGAAGGACAAATAGAAAAAGTCGGAGTGATTGTAAAGTAGGGCAGTTTATAGCCCATAGCCACCTTGCGCACGAAGGCCCGGCAAGCCTCCCAGTCGCGAACTCGTTCGCCCAAAAATAAATGGAGCACCGTTCCGCCGGTATATTTTGTCTGCAGTTCGTCCTGATGGTCCAAGGCCAAAAGCGGGTCATCAGTATAGCCGACGGGCAGATGGGATGAGTTGGTATAGTAGGGGGCGCTCGGAATTCCTTTCTGAATAATGCCGGGGTAACGTTTAGCGTCTTCTTTGGCGAAGCGATAAGTGGTCCCTTCAGCCGGCGTTGCCTCCAGATTATAAAGATTTCCGGTTTCTTCCTGATAGTCGGCCAGTTTCTTGCGAATGAAATCCAAAATTTCAAGTCCGAATGTTTTGCCTTCTTGGCTTGCGATGTCTTTGCCCAAAAAGTTTTGGCAGGCCTCGCTCATTCCGTTTACTCCGATAGTGGCGAAATGATTATGAAGTGTTGAGAGATAACGTTTGGTGAAAGGCAGAAGCCCCCTTTCAATATTTTCGGCCACAACCTTGCGCTTCACTTCCAGAGATTCTTTGGCGGCGTCCATTATGTTTAGAAGCCGCTCAAAAAATTCTTTCTTAGTTTTTGACACAAAGCCCAAGCGGGGAAGATTTATGGTGACTACTCCGATACTGCCGGTCATTTCAGCCGAGCCGAAAAGCCCTCCGCCGCGCTTCCTAAGCTCGCGCAAATCAAGCTGGAGCCGGCAACACATACTGCGGACATCGCTTGGGTTCAGGTCGGAATTCAGGAAATTTTGAAAATACGGCGTGCCGAACTTGGCCGTCATTTCAAAAAGGGCCCTGGCATTCTCATTGTCCCAGTTGAAATCTTTGGTGATATTGTAGGTGGGAATTGGGAAAGTGAAAATTCTTCCGTGATAATCGCCCTCAGTCATAACATCAATAAAAGCTTTATTTATAATGTCCATTTCCTTCTGGCACTCTCCGTAAGTAAAGGGCATGGTAACGCCCCCGATTTCCGGTTTTTTCTCCCGCATGTCTTCGGGGCAGACCCAATCAAGGGTGATGTTGGTAAACGGTGTTTGGGTGCCCCAGCGCGAAGGCACATTTAAGTTGAATACAAATTGCTGAACTGACTGCTTTACTTCCTTGTATGAAAGATTATCTTTTTTGACGAACGGGGCGATGTAGGTATCAAACGACGAGAACGCCTGCGCTCCGGCCCATTCATTCTGAAGCGTTCCCAGAAAGTTCACCATTTGGGCCACGGCGGTTTCCAGATGTTTCGGCGGAGCCGATTCCACTTTGCCCGGCACGCCGTTGAAACCTTCTTCAAGAAGCTGGCGCAAACTCCAGCCGGCGCAATAGCCGGAGAACATATCAAGGTCGTGAATATGCATGTCGCCCTCTACGTGGGCGTTGCGGACGCGCTCACTGTAAATTGAGTTTAACCAGTAATTAGCAATGAGTTTGCCGGAAGCGTTAAGGATAAGACCGCCCAAAGAATATCCCTGATTGGCGTTGGCGTTGACCCGCCAGTCGTCGCGGTCTATATATTCTTTCATTGTTTTGTGTACATCAACGAAAGCAGTTTTGGTGGCGCGGGCTTGGCGTCTTTTTTCGCGATAGAGAATATAAGCTTTGGCTGTTTTGAAATATCCATCACCCATCAGTGAACGTTCAACAATATCCTGAATTTCTTCAATGGAGATAGTATTGTCTTTTTTGTTTGAACTCTCAATGTAGTGAACGACGAGGTCGGTAATTTTTTTGGTTTCTGGCCGGCCGAATTCTTTAGTGGCTTCGGCCGCTTTATGAATGGCGCTGAATATTTTCTCGCCCTCAAAGCGCATCAATCTCCCGTCTCTTTTTTGCACAAATATCTGCTCCATATTTTTTAAAAGTTATTTATTGATAATATTTCTTACAAAAATTAAAAAATCCCACCTTGTGGCGGGTTTCTAAGAACCTCTAATGTTTCCCTTTCTTATTTTTCCTGCTTGTCTACTGTTAAGCACCCGCGGCGGTCTCTTTGATATACACTCTGTGCGGACAGGGGACTTTAAAGCAGACGTACTTGTTTGCCGGAATCCCTTTAATAATCCTAATTTCGCCGCACCTTTTGCATTTCACCTCAATCTCACTGTCAACAAGTATGCCTTTGAAGAATAACTTGGAGCAGTTTTTGCAACGGTACTCATTATAGAGATTTTGCTTGACTGAAGGCATCGCTTATTAATATTATATCTCGCTTCTAAAAAAATGTTATCCACATAGGAAGGCCGAAATATGGCTTGTTTTAAGCATATTTTTGAGCGGAAAAGAAACACCCCGTGTTCTTTCAACGGATGGCTATTTTTTCAGTTGATTCGTTGTCGCTCTTTGTCCAAAATGACAGAATGAAAATTAATGTGGAGATGACAGCCGAAGCGACGCAGTAGATACAAAAGGCCTTGATAACAAATGCCTGAAGATATGTAAAGTAAACCGACAAAACGAATCCGACCAAAGCAAAAATACGAATAGAGAAACTAATGATTCTATTTTGTTGAAAAAGAAAGATTGTTGCAAGCAAAAACACCCCTAAATAAAACAAAACGCCGAAAGCCGAAAGTGGCACGCCGAAAACTTTTGAATATGGACTTGCCGCCACCGCATTGCATCCTTCAAGTATGGTGCAGGGAAGCGGAAGTTTGGCCAGGGCGTGGTAGGTAAGGTAAGACGCGTCAACGATGCCGAGAACCGATAAGAAAGCGATGACAAGCAATATTTTTTTAGCCATTAGTTTTTTGAAAATAATTCCAGATGGAAGCCAGCGCGAATCCCGCCACGTAAGCGACCGCAAACGCCATCGCGATCAGCCAAATAGCCGTTGG
>JBBTTL010000036.1:0-1939 GCA_038064275.1 Patescibacteria group bacterium
TCAAAGAGGGTGATGGTGAATTTGTAGGTTTTGCCGAGTTGACATATATCTTGGCTATATATAAGATATATTTATGACAACCCAAATCGTATTCAAGATTGACCCGAAGATTAAAACACAGGCCATGGAACGCGCCAAGCGCGAGGGTATTCCATTTGCCGCCGTTTTGAAGCTTGCAACTAAAGCATTCGCGGAAGGCCGGTTCTCCGTGGGTATCGCAGAAACGGAGCGTTTCAACAAGAAGACGGCGCGGGAACTTCGCGCGATGTTGCCTGACATTGAAAAAGGGAAAAACCTGTCTCCGCGATTCTCTTCCGTTGCGGGGATGAAGAAATATCTTGTTCGTCGGCCATGACATTCAGGATACACAGGAAATTCGAGAAAAAGCTCGATGCCTTGTCACCCAATGTGCGACAGAAATTTTTTGAACGCGCCGATTTGTTCCTGAAAGATAAATTTCACCCCCTCCTCAACAACCATTCCGTCGAAAATAGATTTCCCGGATGTAGGAGTATTAACGTAACCGGCGACTACAGAGCAATATTCAAGGAACAAAATGGCGATACCATCTTCATGAATATTGGCACTCATTCAGATTTTTATTCGGAGTAAAAGTCTTTGATCCGTAGACACCCGATGTCCACAGATTTTGCTAGGTGGCGGAGGAATTTTTTGGGCACTGTTGTCAGTTATAAATTGTAAGTTGCTTGCTGATTCTACTTCTTCTCCGCGGAAGAGAGGGTCATTCTTTGTTCTTTGGGGTCAAAGAGGGTGATGGTGAATTTGTAGGTTTTGCCGAGTTCCAGTTTTTCGCGCAGTTTTTCGTCCGAGCCGAATTCGGAAACGTGAACGAGACCGGCCACGCCTTCTTCAATAGAAACAAGCGCGCCGTGGCGGTTGAATTTGATAACCACACCGTCCACAACATCCTCTTTTTTATATTTATGCTCGGCGCTTTTCCACGGATTTTCCTTAAGGGCCTTGATGGAAAGGGAAATCTTCCCGTCTTTGACTTCTATCACTTTGACCCTCACTCGTTCGCCTACCTTAAAAAGGGATTTCGGGTCTTCTACCAAGCCCCAATCAATTTCCGAGATGTGTACCAATCCTTCAAGTCCCTCTTCAATTTTGACGAAGACGCCGAAATCAACTATGCCGGTGACCGTGCCGTCAATTTCATCGCCTAAAGTATATTTCTCAATAATTTCTTGCTTGTCTTTCTGGTCCAGGTCCTTTTCCGAAAAAATAAGTTTGTTTTCCTTGGGGGAGGCAGAAATAATTGTGACCGAGATGCGCGTCCCGACTAATTTTTTCAACTCGCGAAGGATTTTTTCTTTGTCGCCGTCTTCCACTCGCGGGTAATGTTCGGTTTTCAATTGTGAGGCCGGCAGAAATCCCTGTATACCCTGCCACTCCATTATCAAGCCGCCCTTATTCGCTTCCTTAACCTGAACTTCAATGCCCCGCTTGTCGCGGATAGCCGTTTCGGCCTCGTTCCAAATAAGGGCTTGACGGGCTTCTTTGAGCGAGAGCTCTATATAGCCATCTTCGTTTTCTTTTTCTACGACTTTGGCCTTGACGACATCGCCAAGATTGATTTTCTTTATAACATCGCGGGCATTCATATATTCAATGCCGTAAATGATGCCGATACCGAAAGGCGCGAGGTCAACATAAACAGCCGCTTTTTCAACGGCCATAACCGGACCCTCAACCAAATCTTCCGTTTCCGGCGCGCGAAGAGTCCTCTCAACCAGTTCTTTCATGGGGCTGTCGGGCAAAATTAAGTTTTTTTCTTCAATTATTTTTGTCATAAAAAATACCGCTCGCGCGGATGTGTGATGGTTTTAGGGTTTCAGCCCGAGGCTGAAGGTTATCCTAAATATCCGCTAATAAGTATTGAGGAAAGTATATAGAGAGGGGAGTTTATAGTCAATAG
>JBBTTL010000037.1:0-5678 GCA_038064275.1 Patescibacteria group bacterium
AACGTATCATCCGGGCGGACTGAACGATACTAGTCGTTCGGGCGGGTTCGTTAAGGGTATCTAACGTATATTGGTATCGTGTTTACAGCGTGCTCACATCCTGGAAAGGAACTATTCCGTCTCTACTTTTTAAAATTACATCCTCGCGCATGGTGAGCATTCCTTTACTGCGGGCCATTTTCCAAATCGCGTCCTCGGTGGGATTGGTCAAAATTATTTTTTCTATATCCTTATCTATTTTTAACACTTCAAAGGCGGCGATGCGGCCCCGTGTTCCAGAAGGGCACGTAGCCGTCGGCCTTGCCTCATAAACATTCTTGATGGGTAGAATTTCCATGCGTATTTTTTCATCAAGACTGGCAAATTGTTTTTCCAACATCATTTTAATGCTTCCCTCCACAGGAATCGGAGTGCCCGCGTCCGGACAAATCACCCGCACCAGTCGTTGGGCCGCGGCAAGAATCAGAGTCGGGGCGATTAAAAATGGATCAACCCCCATATCAATAAGGCGCGGTATCACGCCGATTGAGTTGTTGGTGTGAAGTGTGGAAAATACCAAATGTCCGGTCAGGGCCGCCTGAATGGCAAGTTGGGCGGTCTCTTTGTCGCGGATTTCACCGACCATAATGACATCGGGGTCCTGGCGTAAAATGGAGCGAAGTCCGCTTGCGAAGGTGTAGCCGATTTCGGGCACAACCTGCGATTGGCTCATATTGGGAATATTATATTCAATCGGGTCTTCAAGCGAAAGCACATTCTTTGTCTCGCGGTCAATTTCGTTTAGCATTGAATAAAGCGTTGTTGTCTTGCCGGACCCGGTAGGACCAGTCAGAAGGACAAGGCCGTACGGGCGGGTGATGGCCTCGCGCATTAGGGCCACATTGTCTTTGGAAAGCCCAAGCCCTTCTAAGGACTTAACCCCTTTTTGGGTATCAAGAATTCTCATTTCTACTTTCTCGCCGTAATAAGACGGAAAAGTAGAAACTCGGAAATCGATTTTTCTGTTATCAATACGAGCCGAGAAGCGCCCGTCCTGGGGCTTGCGCTTCTCGTCAAGTTTTAAGTTGGCCAAAATTTTAATGCGAGCCACAATGGCGCTATATATGCCAATGGGCAAAAAAAGATTGGTATGGAGCACCCCGTCAACGCGAAACCTAACTTTTACTCTGTCGCCAACATTTTCAATATGAATATCGGAAGCACTGCCTTCGGTGGCGTGGCGGATTATGACAGCCACAATTTTAATGACTGGGGCATCTTCAATAATTTTATTATTCTCGCCCTTTTTTGCGGCGTCCCCACCTTCAACGTTTCCATAAAATTCAATTCCCGAAGTATCGGAAAGCTCTCTGTCAAGCTCTGAAAGGGCCTTATTAACCTCTCCCGTAAGGCCCTTGTAATTCTCTATGGCAACGTTAAAATCAGACGGGCTGATCAAATACAATTTAAAGGGAATGCCCAATTTAGAAGCGATAAACGAAAGAGCGTCGCGGGCTTCTATATTCTCCGCGTCAACTATTCCCACCTCAAGCACCCCGTCTTTGATGCCGAGCGGAACAAATTTATAGAAAATGGCCGATTCTTCCGGCACGTATTTAAGTACTTCAAACGACATCCCTCGGCCCTCAAGAGCTTTAGTGGGAATGTTCAAATATTCCCCCTTCAGGATTAAAATTTCATTTTCACTCATCCCCCGTTTCTTGAGCTCGTCATCAACAAAACCACCCGACTCTTCCGCGTCTTTGACAATATTGTTTATTTCGCTTTTTTTTATTAAGCCCTTTTTTGCCAGTTCATCTAGAAAGCTCATAGCGCGAAATTTAAAATTTAAAAGTAAAAAGTTAAAATAAATTCAAGACACTATTTTATACAAGCCCCTGCTCATTCCTACATCAGTTGTATCAGTTTTACCCTTCCTGTCTACTTTAAATTTTTAGTTTTTAATTTTTAATTTATTTAATTACTTTTGTCGGTGTCGCCTTTGGTCCGCTCTCTCCCTCTTTGCCGATCGGGGCGAAAGGATTTTTCCGTCCGCTCGGGCCAGTCTCGGGTAAAGCAATAGTAAAATCTTCAAGGCTCGTAAAAAGCCCTGAAAAAAATACTTCTTCATCAAGCTTGATGTTGTTTAAGGAAAGCAACACCTTCAAAAGATCCTTGCCTTTTACGTTACTCTGGGCAAGAAGCGGTTTTTCCGTCGTAAGAGAAGCCGGAACGCCGCTCCCCTTGAAGAAAAATGTATAGCCGATAAAGGCCGCAATAAAGATGGCCACGAAGATGATGATGTTTTTTTTGCTTGGGATTTGCATTGATTTATTATTTATTCGTATATTTGTATTGATTCGTAATTCGTATCACTTTACCTCAACCAGTAGGTCCTGATTCTCACTCCAAACTGAATTACACCCTCTCCGCTGCCGGATGAAAAAGAAATGCCGTCAATGTCAACGATGCGGAGATTTTTCTCTAAATCGGAAACAAAAGAAGTGAAGTTATGGTAAGGGCCGTCCACCGAAAATTCAAGACCGAGTGTCCCGTAGGCCTTATCGTTCTTACCTATCAGGTCTTTTTCTTTGGAGACGTTCTCTTTGGAAAGTTTAATGCTCTTGATGGACATCCCGTATTTAGCCGCCATTCGGTCAATCTCAAGCACTAGGCGCACATTATCAACATTGTTTGGAATCATTCTTTCAAGCCGGTCAATTTGAGTTTGGGGTATTCCGTTGTACTTGTCCCGAAGCTGGTCGCGGATCGCTAGGAGTTTTTTGGAGTTGTCTAGGGCGTCAACATAAGACTTTCCTTCCAGTTTTAGCGCTTTAGTGTCTTGATATGTCGGGTCGGTAAAAAAATAAAAAATGCTTATGGCGGCGCCGAACATTAGTATTGGAAATAAAAATTTAAACATAATTATTGGGTTCCTCCTTCCGTGCGGAGAAGCGCGTCCTTGTATAAAATAAGGGTCTGGTCAAGCGTCGCGGAAAGATTAAAGGTGACATTGCCGAAATTATCAAGATTCAGGTTTGAAAAAACATGTTCCTTGAGATATTTATTTTTGCCAAGCACATCCGACTGCACCGCCACGTGTGCGTAGCTGCGGGCCTCTCCATCTAGGCTGATGTTTATTTTATCACCGCCCCCATTCTCATAATTGAACTTGTTGAAACGAACATCGGGAATGGTGGAGTTCTCAAGTAATTTAAAAATGGGTGTCACAATTATATGATTCCCCAGAATCTCTTTGGCTGACTCTATCCGTTTGTTCAATCGTTCAAATTCTGTGATTAACGACGGCTCAAACGCTTTCTGGGCGCGTTCAAGAGAGGCGCTATCGCTTTTTATGCCGTTCACAAGAATGATTTTATAAAAATAAACACCAACCCCGAAGAGCAAACTTAGAAAAAAGATGATAGTGGCAAGCATGGTAAAAATGCTGATTGGCTCCCCGCTTGAGACGGCGTCTTTGGCCAGAGATTTTTTAGGTATAAAAGATGTTTGATTTTCCATGAGGTTTGTATCGCTAATAAATCACAAATGTATTTCTCTAATGTTCTCGAATGACGAAAAAAAAATATTTGTGAACATCTGAGATTTTTATTCGAGATTGATTCGTGATATTCATCTAACTATCACGCAACTTCCTAAGAGCCAGGCCTATGGCAACCGCGAACTCCGGACCGGCCTCTTCCAAAAGCTCGCTAAGAAATGCCGGAGCTTCAACTTTCGCGAACGGGTCGCCGTAAATTACATCTGATTGCAGCCTTTCCGCCGCCCTCTCTTTAAATCCCTTCATCAGAACACCGCCACCGGTTAATATAATCTTGCCGATAGTTTTATTATACTTCTTCTCGTAATTTAATAATACCCTATTTACTTCCGAAAATATATAATCTGTGGATAGCTCAATTGTCTCTTTAATGCCGCTGTCGTCCGGTTTTCCCAATAAACCATAGATTCGCTTCATTTCTTCCGCTTGAGATATGGTAACGCCGAGCGCGGTGGAAAGGGCCACGGTAACGTCTTGGGACCCACGCCCGACAGAATGAGACCCTTTAACTACGCCGTTCTCTACTATAGAAAGTTTCGTGCCGCTTGCTCCGAAATCAAGCACCATCACCAATTTCATATCGCGCCCGAATGTGGAACGGATTGTGCTGAACGTTTCAATTTCAAAAAAGACTTTCTCCAGGCCGACCCGTTTGACGATATCCTGATATTTGTTGATGGCGTCTTTATGTATGGCGGCAACCAAAACGCTGATTTTTTGCGGCTCTTTCTTTTTACTCTCTCCTTTTTCCGTCTCGGTTTCGTATTCGTCTTCTTTGGGAATAACCCACCAATCAAGCGTCACTTCGCTTGCCGGCACGGGAATATATTTTCTGGCCTCAAGGGGAATGACCGAAGCAAGGTCGGTTTCGGATATATTCGGCAAATCAATGAGTGTTACCATGCTTGAGGCGAAAGGAATGGAGATAGCCGCGTTTTTGCTGGTAATGTTGGCCTCTTTCATAATGTCTAGAAGGGCCTCGGAAAGTTTTTCGCTTGAAATACTTGTTACTTGGCCCGGCTCAAGGTCGGCATAGGGGCCGAGAGCGAGTTCGCCGTAAGTTTCAAGAATGGCTTTCCCTCCTTTTTTTTTGAGCTGGACTATTTTAATGAAAGAGGAACCGATATCAATACCGATAGCGCTTGATTCTTTTTGTTTCAACGAGCCCAAAAAAGTCAAAAAATTATTCCAGAGATTTTGCATGATAGATTTTTAGGGAGTGAAACAACTATATAAAATCATCACCCCGCCCCAATTTTGCCGTCGCAGTACTTGCGCAGTGCGGTGCCGAATAGGCAATGCTTCTACGGGCGAAGCGCTGCGCCCCGGAGGTAAGTAGCTATTCGCTACTCGCGCTTCGCGTGTATATGTTCTGCAAAATTTGGGCTGGGGTAATAAAATCATAGTCTCCGCCTGATGGCGCCTCCTTGATTTTATTAAGTATACCACGAGATAAATTAGTCTATGATATATTGAATCTAACAGGATGACGTTTATCTTAAAAATTCTTGATTTTCTCTTCCCGTCAAAATGCGGCGGTTGCGGCAAGGCCGGGGTTTATCTCTGCATGGGGTGTCTTCAAAAATTACCTAAAGCCAAACCTCCTAAAGAAACGTTCATAAGGGCCATCTTTGACTATAAGAACCGACATGTTCGCGATTTAATTTGGAAATTGAAATACCGCGGGGTCAAACAAATCGCTGAAATATTTGGAACTCTTCTTTATGAAAGATTGCTGGCAGAAATTGCCGAAGAAAACCTCTTCAAAAACAAAGTTCAAAGAATACTTGCGCCAATTCCGCTAACAATAAAGAAACTAAAGTGGCGGGGTTTCAACCAGACAGAACTTATTGCGCGGGAAATAGCCCGCCTTGACCGGGAAAAATTATTCTTTTACTGTCCGGATTTGCTTTTAAAAACAAGAGAAACCAAAAGCCAGATGAGCATCCGAAATCGGCAAGAACGCTTGGAAAATGTCAAAAATTCATTCGCCGTCAAGGATGCCGCGCTAGCCCGCGGTAAACATATTATATTAATAGACGACATAACTACTACCGGCGCTACTCTCGCCGAAGCCCGTCAGGTATTACTCAACGCCGGCGCCCAAGACGTAAAAGCATACGTCGTCGCCCACTAA
>JBBTTL010000038.1:0-10233 GCA_038064275.1 Patescibacteria group bacterium
GATACTGCCGTACGTACAAGTCGTACTTGCGGTCCTATTGGCGGGTGCGATACTCCTCCAGCAAACAAGCGCTAGCACGGGCGGCGCTTTCGGCGGAGGCGACGCGATGGGAAGCTACCATACCCGCCGGGGCGCGGAGAAAGCCCTATTCAATCTGACTATCATTATCGGAGTCCTTTTCGCCTTATCGGCGCTTTTGGCACTACTCCTTTAAATAATTCCTATTTCATATTAAATTTTAATTATTTTTATTATTGTTTTGGTTTAAACAGCGGATCTGCGCATAGCAAAAAAAATGACCCCAACTTCCGGCGGGGCAAGCGGAGAGAAATCTACTTCCTATTGGAAACGCTTGCTCCCGACAAAACAAGAGTTTTATTTTATGCTAAAGTCTTTCTCAAAAAAAGAACAGCTTTTATTTTTGTCTCTTGTGGTTTTCTTTCTAGTCTCGACCATTTTTCTGTTTAATTTCATTAATGACAAGATAAGCGTAGAGGTACCCTCCTACGGCGGAGAATTTTCCGAAGGCATTATCGGCACACCGCGTTTCATTAATCCAGTGCTTGCCATATCCGATGCCGACCACGACTTAACAAGACTGGTCTATGCGGGGCTTATGAAAAAAACCGAGAGCGGCGACCTTGTTCCCGAACTTGCCAAAAGTTACGAGATTTCATCGGATGGTATGTCATATACATTTATCCTAAAAGACAATCTCTTTTTTCATGATGGCAAACCCTTAACCGTTGATGATGTTTTGTTTACTGTAAATCTTGTAAAAGACCCCCTGTTGAAAAGCCCCCGCCGCGTAAGCTGGGAAGGGGCCAGCGCCCAAAAAATTGATAACCAGAGCATCAAATTCACCTTAAAACAAAAGTATTTTCCTTTCCTGGAAAACACCACTCTTGGCATCTTGCCTAAACACATATGGAAGGACCTGACGCCGGAACAATTCGGTTTCAGCGACTTCAACACAAATGCCATCGGTGCCGGCCCTTATAAAATAAAAACTGTCACAAAAAATTCTTCCGGTATTCCCAACTACTATGAACTTGATGCTTTTAAAAACTACGCCCTGTCCGCACCATTCATAGATACCATAGCCGTTCATTTATATCCCAATGAGGGAGAACTCATAACCGCTTTTGATAACGGAATTGTAAAAAATATCAGCTCCATTGACGCAAAAAACACAGCCGTTTTAAAAGAAAGCGGCTATAGGGTGCTAAAAACGCCGCTCCCCCGAATTTTTGCGGTGTTTTTTAACCAAAGCCAAAATCAGATATTTACCGACAAAGCAGTCAGAAAGGCTCTTTCGGCTGCGACAGACAAGGACCTTATCGTAAAACAAGTTCTCTTTGGCTATGGAACAGCCATTGATTCGCCTATTCCCGATATGGCAATTTTGTACAAAAAAGAAAATACAGCCAACCGCTACGAAGCAGCAAGGCAAATTTTAATTTCCGCGGGCTGGGTATTTAACGAAAAAGAAGCCGTTATGGAGAAGAAAAATAAAAAAATCGTAACCCAGCTTAAATTTTCGCTTGCTACCGGCGATGTGCCGGAATTGAAAGATACTGCCAAACTAATCAAAGAAGACTGGGAAAAAATAGGGGCGAAAGTTGACCTTAAAATTTTCGATGTCGGCGACTTGAATCAAAACATTATCCGCCCAAGAAAATATGACGCGCTCTTCTTTGGCGAAATTGTCGGATTTAACGGCGACCCATTCGCCTTTTGGCACTCTTCTCAAAGAAATGACCCGGGCCTAAATATCGCCCTCTATACCAACACAAAGGCGGACAAAATTCTGGAGAGCCTTAGAGGAACTCTTGATAAGGAGGATAGGGCGGTCAAATATCTGGATTTTGGGCGGGAGATAGAAAAAGACGTTCCGGCGGTGTTCGTGTATAGCCCCGATTTCACTTATTTGATTGATGAAAACTTGAGCGGTATCGCCTTAGGCAATATTACAATTCCCTCCGATAGATTCGCGGGAATAAATAACTGGTATCTAAAAACCGATAATGTTTGGAGGCCGCTGGCGCGTTTTTCCACTCGTTAGTATTTCTGCCGCCGCAAAATCAATATGGCGGCAAAAAAACAATTAAAATTATTCAACAGTAACAATTATCCGCTAAATAAATCACAATGACAGAATTTATAAAGAAAGAACCAGGAAGAGACGGCAGAGATCCGGGAAGAGGGGCAAGAGACACAAGAAGCGCCGGCCCAGGTGCCGTGCAAAACGCAAACTCCCGCAATACAAGGGGCTATGGCGGAAGGTCGCGATATCCATCCAAGGCATCACCTACGCCGTCTCATTCATCGCATCGCGTTGTCAGGCACACGGCCAAGTTTTCAAGAATGGGTTCCGGGAAAAGACGAGAGGCAGTAATAGAGCATAAAATTCCTGAACTGAAGGACAATATCCGTATCATTCATTTGGGTGGAGTGGAGGAAGTTGGTAAAAATATGTCGCTTATTGAATACAAGGACACCATCGTGGTCATAGACTGCGGGTTTCAATTCACGGAAGACTCAACGCCCGGCATAGATTATATTTTGCCTAACACAAAATATCTGGAAGAACGCAAACATAAAATAAAGGCGGTTTTTATCACTCACGGACACCTAGACCATATCGGCGGGATTCCTTACATAATGGACCGTCTCGGCAATCCCCCCATCTACACCAGACAATTTACCGGACTCATGATAAAAAAGCGCCAAGAGGAGTTCCCCCATTCACCGGCGCTTGATTTGCGCATAGTTGAAAAGGGAGAGCGTCTGCCTATGGGAGACTTGAAGGTATCGTTTTTTGCCGTCTCTCACTCAATCCCTGATGCTATGGGTATAATTATTGAAACACCCTACGGCGACATTGTGCACACTGGCGACCTTCGTCTTGATCATTTGGAGAGCGAAGTTTCAGAAATTGAGCGTGATGTTTATGAAGAGTTCAAAAATAGAAACGTTCTTCTATTAATGACTGATTCCACCAATGCCGAAAATCCGGGCTTTTCTATTTCTGAACGACTGGTGGAACAAAACATAGATACCATAATTCGTGATACTAAGGGGCGTTTGATTATCAGCACCTTCGCTTCGCAGGTAGAACGTATGCTTAAAATGATTGAAATATGTGAAAAGTACGACAAAAAAATCGTCGTGGACGGGCGAAGTATGAAAACAAACATAGAGGTGACCAAAGCCGCCGGGCTTTTACATGTCAAACCCGGCACACTCATTACGGTAGAAGAAATGGCTAATTATCCGGAGAATAAGACGGTGGCACTGGTTACCGGGGCGCAGGGAGAAGAGTTCGCGGCCTTGATGCGCATTTCCAACAAAACCCACAAGCATATCAGACTTTCGCCGCGTGACACCATTTTAATGTCTAGTTCAATCATACCCGGCAATGAGCGCGAGGTGCAGAGACTAAAAGACAATATCTCCAGACAAGGGGTGCATATAATTCATTATAAAACTTCTGATATTCATTCTTCCGGACACGCTAACTCCGAAGAGCTCGCTTGGATACACCAAAAAGTCCACCCGAAATTCTTTATCCCGGTGCATGGTTATCATTATATGCACCGCGTGCATGCCGATATCGCTATGCGGACAATGCCCGAAGAAAATATAATTATACCGGACAACGGTATGATTATTGAGATAGTAGACAAGGGACAAAAAATGCAGGCCCTTAAAGAAACCGCCCCGAAAAATATAATCATGGTTGATGGATTCTCTGTCGGCGATATTCAGGAGGTAGTCATCCGCGATAGGCAGACTCTGGCCCAGGACGGCATCTTTGTGGTGGTGGCAAGCATTGATTCGTCAAACGGAAAATTGCGAAAGTCGCCTGACATAATCTCGCGCGGATTTGTTTACCTGAAAGAATCCCAGGAACTTCTGCGAGAGACAAGAAGCCTCGTAAGAAAAACCATTGAGGACAGCACCGCCGGCATGAATCCGATTAACTTTGACTTCGTCAAAGGCAATGTTACCGACGCGGTGGAACGATTCCTCTTCCAAAAAACCGCCAAAAGGCCTATTGTTATACCTGTATTAATCGGCGTCTAATATGTTCTCAAATAGAATACATTTTCTCCATGTAATATATCTGGCTACTTTTTTCTACGCTCTCCATTTCGCCATTACCCTTTATATTGAGTCGTCATATTTGCGCGCGTTTTTTTCGGAAAGAACAGTCGGCCTTATATATATTATGGCGGCAACACTAAGTATCGCCACGGTAGTGAAACTTCCAAGGGTGCTTTCAATTTACGGCAATTATCGGAGCACTCTCACCTTGATTTTTCTTGAGGTTGCTTCACTTTTTGGGCTGGCCACCACCAGTTCCCCATATTCCGCCATTTTGTTTTTTGTCGCCCACCAAATATTTTTGGCAACGCTTTTCGTATCTGTAAATATATTTCTGGAGAACTTCTCCTCTGACGAAACAACCGGGCGCACTCGTGGGACGTTTCTTACCGTTGTAAACACGGCTATTCTTTTGGGTCCGCTTGTTGCCAGCGGGTTTCTCAAAGATTCAAATTTTGACACTGTGTTTCTTCTTTCGGCGCTTTTCATTTTCCCAATGTTTATCCTCATCGCTACTAATTTTAAAAAATACCGCGACCCGATTTATAATAAATTAAAATTTCTAAGTACGATTATTGAAGTAGCGAAGCGCCCGAACGTGTTCAAAATATCCGTAGTGCGATTTTTGCTTGAGTTTTTCTATTCTATTATGATTATATATACGCCGATATATCTCCATACGCAAATGCAAATACCATTCAGTGAAATATTAGGAATAATTATGCCGATAGCTCTCTCCCCCTTCGTCATTTTCCCGTATCTTTTGGGGAATATAGCCGATAAAAAGCTTGGTGAAAAAGAATTGCTCACTATTGGTATCATCTTGTGCGCATTTATCACGATGTCGCTTTCTTTTATCAGTTCGGGAAATATTTTCGCTTGGGCTCTGCTTCTTTTTATGACTAGAGTTGGCGCGTCGTTCATTGAAGAGATGTCGGACAGTTATTTTTTCAAACACGTAAACGCCTCTGACAGCAATTTAATCGCTTTTTTCAGCAACTTACGCCCCGTGGCCTTCATCGCCGGCCCGATGCTGGCGACTCTTTTCTTGTTAGTTTTTCCTTTTAATTATATTTTTCTCGGTTTAGGCGCATTTATGCTCTACGGTTTGCGTTATAGTTTAAGGCTGAAAGATACGAGGTGAGGGGAAGTCTATAGCTAATAGTCAATAGTCAGTAGAAAATACGGACAGGAAGGTTGATTTTTCATTGAAATCCGAAAAAGGTATAATTATCGGCAAGGTCAAAAGAACTATTAGCAACAAAATTCAAAAAAATATTTAAAAAACTAATCACAACGTCAACGATTTCATTTTTGGCGCTCTCTGGAATCGCGCTCGCCCACCAAACGACTGATTCTTCGGGGACCACAACTACTGCAATTACCAACACCCAATCATCTAATCCGGTGGCAGATGTGGAAAAACAAATCAAAGCCCTGCGTCAGGAGATGGAAGTAAAAATAAAAGCGATTCGAGATGAATACCAGGCTAAGATTAAAGCTCTCCGCGATGCCGCCAAGGCAAAGCGTGATGCATTGCGCAAGATAGAAATTGAGAAACGCAAGTCTGATGAAAAAGCAAAACAAGGAGTAAGACGGGATAATCGTAGAGATGATATTGAAAAGCGAAAAGAGGAAGATAAGAAAAAGAAAACTGAAAGTGAAAGTCGTCCTACTGCCACAAGCACCACGACTCAATAATAGATAATGTTTAAACAAAAATCCCCGCCACGGCGGGGATTTTTGTTTTCCGTTTTTAAAACGCTAAGAGCGTCCGTGGTAAAAGAAGAAAATCATAAGGAAAAGTGTTGCTAAAAGCGCCACATAAAGAAGCGCTTCTAAAAGCCATTTCGCGCGATTATCTTCCCGTGAAAATAAAATGTTTCCAACAAAACTCACAAAAATAAAAATAATTACGGCAAGGGCGCTTTTGCCGAGCCAGTGGTGCATAAATACGCCCTTGAGCCAATCCTTAAACGGGGCATATAATTCTCCAACAATCGTAATTACAGTTACCGCAATAATGGCTACAATGGATCCCAATGAAATGCTTTTCAATAATTTGTAACGATTATTCATGGATAAATATTATTGGCGCGCGGCGCCGGAAATTGCCACTCCCGCAAGGGCGATAAGCGCTCCCAGCACAAAAACAAAAGCGGAAAGCCAAGCTAAAGATTTTTTAATCGGTCTGTCGCCCAAAATTGCATCCGGTGCCGCGAATATCCCAACCATAATGACAAACGCCACAAACGGAATGAAAAGAAAAACGTGCTCTTTGGCTTCCATTACAATTTTGTGCGCCCACGGGGCTCCTCCGGCTAAAATCACCGGCTTGACCGCTTTGCCGTAATAAAGAACGTAATAATAAGCGCCTGTCGCCCACGACAAGATAAAAGAAAAAAAAGTAATTACAGACCAAATTTTAAGCGAGCGGATTTTCGGCACGCGGTGCAAAAGCCCGATAAGAAGAGCAAAAGCAGAAATAACCCCGACCAAGCCGGCAATAATGTGGACTATAAGAGAGGTGTATAAAATAGTCATGTTTTATTGGTTTCTGGTTTCTTCTCCCGCAGAAGGGCGTAGTGGATGTTGATGCGATGTAATATGAACGCCACAACGAATATAGCAACAATATATAAACCGATGATTTCAAGATAAGAATGAGAAACATCGTGGTAAATTCCCAAGATAAGCGCGGTATACCACGATGTAAGTGAAACGGCGGTGGCAAGCCAAGTTGGAATTTTCCTGATTTGGAAAAGGATGGCGTTAATCGGAATAATGAAAACGATGGTCATCTTGGCCCAAAGCTTCTCGCTGTAAAGTAATTCTTCCTGTCCAGTCAGACGATAATAAATAAGAAAAGAAAATCCGGAAAGGACAAGGAGGGCAAGACCGATACGAAGCACTGTATAACAAATTTTTAGCGTTGCACCTTCTTCTTCTGTTATGGTGCCGTCGCGCATGGCCCGGACGTGAAAAATCTCGGCAAAGGTCGCACCGCCCACGCCGAGTATCGTGCCTATAATATGCGCGACTATTAAAAGGGAATAAACGCTCATGTAGACATCATATCAAATTTTTTGTGTTTTTGTTAATCATGAACACAATGTCTGCTAGATAGGTATACAAAACAAAAAATCCGCTATAGCGGATTTTTTGAATGGGCCCGAAAGTCATACCAGTATTTTGCAACACTAGAAACTTTCCCTTGCGGTACGGCCTTCTTACCTTCGAACCCGGATTAATTATCCCTCTCTCTATTTTTTGTGTCAAAAAAGTTATCCACAGGTGTTAATTTTGCTCCTTAAAAAAATTTGTGTGCGGGTCAGGGGCCTGTCTGCGCCCTTCGCCAGAGTTCAGCGAAATAAGTCGGTCAGGCAGATTTCAGCAGAACAAGGTTTAAGGTACCCGACCCCCTTTCCAATTATAGAGATTTTCTTATCTATAACTTCCCTCTTGTTTTTGCTTCAATTCCTCCATGGTTTGCTCCATCTGCTTTTTAAGCTCTTCCATCGCTTTTTCATCTTCGTGTTTTGCCTCTTCCATTGATTCTTTCTTCCCTTCTATTCTTAATTCTATCAACTTTTTGTCTGTTTCAAGTTGGTGTTCTCTTGCTTTACTGGCATCATCCCCCAGAATGTCCTCGTCTTCATCGCTTTCCCTTTCTTCTTTCATTTTCTCTGCTAATTCATGCCCAATAGCGGCAATTTTCTTCGCGTCTTTGGCCAAATTTTTGGCTTCATCGTAATTGCCGGCATCATATGCAACCTTGGCCTTTGAAATAGCCGTATTAAACTTGGCGACGATATCTACCGGAACATTAATACCCTTTTTCATGTTTTCATTCACGATTTCCGACATTTTCTTTTCGGCCTCGGCGATTTTCTTCAACGCTTCTTCCTTGGCGTTCATTTCTTCTTCAATAAGGTCTTCGTACTCTTCTATTTCTTCTTCATGATATTTAAGTTTATCGCTAAGCAACTCTTTTTGAATTCTCAACCCTTTAAGGTTGAACAACTCCACGAGGGCCGAGTCTCCTGCCTTAACTGCTTCTTTTATTTTTACTTTTAGTTCGTCTATTTTGGCTTCCAGAGATTCTTTTTCGCTCTTGAACGCATTTTGGAGAATTGATTTATGCGCGTCAAAATCGTCAGTAAGTTCTTTGGCCAAAGCGCTTATGTCTTTGCCTTTACCTTTCTCTTTGTTAATGATATTGGCGGCGCGGCTTAAATTGTCTAACAAGATGCTCTCGGCCCTGTCAAAACCTTTGGCGTCAACTCCTTCGGTTTCCAAGATAATTTTTATCTCCGAAATTCTTTCGCCGGCAAAAGAAATTTCCAGCTTGGCCTTAGCTTCGGGATTAAAGGTAAAAACCCGCTCTATGGCCTCACTAATGCGGTCAAAGAAATAAAACGGGCTATCCGGAGTAAGTCCGGCGGAAGGCGTGTCAACCTGGGCAAAAGCCAATATTGGCAACACTAATAAAAAAATAACGCCTAATTTGATAGTTTTCATATAACTCTAATTATACTTTTATGTTTTGCGGAGTAAAGAGGATATTATCAACATGAAACAGACAGACCGATAGTCAGACTAACTCCCAGTGGGTGGTGACGGCCTGATATTTTCGGCCACTTGGCGGTGAAACCGCCAAGTGGCCGGAATTCCAACCAAAAAGGAGATTGTGTTTTTACTTCCGCGATTATCTGAACCTTTTTGTTCATGAATTTAATTCCCTTGAAGTTATTCCACATTGAAACCAAACATCATCCCCGCCTCCAGGTGTTCGGCGATGTGGCAGTGCGCCATCCATACCCCGGGATTTGAAGCATCAAGCAAAATATCAACTATCTCCCCCGAACGTACCAAAACGGTGTCTTTCCAGACAAGATTGGTTTGCAAAATTCCGTCACGCGCGACGACTAAAAATCTTTGCCCGTGGAAATGTATCGGGTGTTGCATCGGGTGAGCGGAATTCGGATTGTTCTCTATGCGAATCTTCACCGGCTCTCCTTTTTTAAACGTCCAGTCGTCAATGCCCATGTCCTGTTTACCGGTATCTTCGTCAATAATATGCCATTTGACCGACTCCAGCGTGGAAATATCGTTCATCATCGCCATGTCGTCTTCCCACTCAATGCCATCCCTGCTCGGACCCATCATCATCATTCCACCCATCATATTTTGCATTCCCCCAAAAAAATCAACGGAAAGAGTAATGCGCCTTTGGTGCGGCCAATCAAAGTAGGCGCGAAACCGGTCAATGCTTTTGCGGACGGCGTCATTCTGCGAAAGTGTGTTCCATTCTTTTTCATACGAAACATCGGCTATTCCCCCACCGGCAGAAATAGAGCCGAGTGTATATGTTTTCTCCGGAGTTTTATTTTGAATCTCGTATGTACCTTCCTCCGACATAAACACGTCAACAATTGCGCGCTCCGACGGCGCGAGAAGCACACTCTCCACGAACGACGCCTTCTCATACGCGCCGGAATCTCCGCCGACCAATTTCATTTTGAGCCCCTTTATAGCGAAATTGAAAGGCCGAACGTTCGCCGCGTTCACCACATAGAGCCGCATGGTCTCTCTCGCGCTAGCGGGAATTGTATAATTCTCTTCTCCGTTTGTGAGCATCACGTTGCCGTAATTACCCATAAGCACGCCTCTTGTTTTATCTTTATCAAGCGCGATAACGCCGTTTTTTACCGGCAAATCAGAAAGAAAAAGCGGCATCTCGCGGTTCACCGGAGGAAAATATTTTGGGTCACTTGGCGTCACGATAAACGCGCCATAGAGGCCGAGTGGCTGTTCAAAAACTTCTTTGACGTGCGGGTGATACCAATATATTCCGGCATCAGGAAATTTGAGTTTATATGCAAACGATTCCCCCGGCTTCATTTCTTCTTGTTGCAGTTGTGAGCCGTCAAATGCGTTGTCCATACGCACGCCGTGCGAGTGCAGAAGCGCCGGCAAGTCGGTATCATTTTTGAAGTTGACCGTTATTTCCGCGCCTTGCGGCACACGAATCGTCGGTCCCGGAATTGAGCCGTTGTACGCGAGCATCGTTTGGCGCTTTCCGCCGATCTCTTTCGTCACATACGCGGCGGCGAGGTCATA
>JBBTTL010000039.1:0-1662 GCA_038064275.1 Patescibacteria group bacterium
TTGCCGTCCGCAGAAACGACTGTCGGGTATTCTGTACCGCCGGCAACCGTAACTACACTGCCAATATCTCCACTCCCCGCTGAACCAATGTGGTTCCATCTGATGCTCTTAATTCGAACATCTTCAGCTGAACCCGCGGTTACGTAGATACCAGATAGTCTAACTCCGGTTGTTCCGATTTCCTTGGTCTGTGCTGTGTTCGGATCAAATGAAGAAACACTGTAAGTTGCTGAACCGATATCAAGAGTGTTGTTAACGGTGTGTGCTGCGCCAGTAATTGGCAACGAACCGCTTACTGTTACAGATGTATTAACCGCAACTACATTCAAGCTAACAACTTGGCCTGATCGAGTACTGTTATCCGCTGCCATATTGCCCGCAACCGTAAAGGTTCGCGTCTGGCCGGCCGGAATGGTTACCTTCTCGCCAACAACCGCTTGGTTGTTTGAATTTAATGTTTTTACAGTTCCAAGCTGAACGCCATTCTGGTCAAGCAGAATAACGCCGGAGAAAACCGCGTTCGCCGCGAGACCAGTTCTTTCAACTGTAACGCTGCTTAGGTCAACAGAAGTTGATCCCGCGGTTACTGTAAATGTGGTAAATGGAACGCGTGCCGCGCTTTCTGGTGCCAGTGAATTGCCCGGCTGCGTGCCGGCTGAAACACTAAGGGCTCCGCCCGTGGTTGTTCCAGTGGTGGTTGTCGCGTCGCATTTTTGGCCAGTAGTTGGGCTGTAACCCGCTGTTGAGGTACATCCTGGTACTGTGCTAGTCGTGGTTGTTGTAGTCGTGCTACCCCCGCTTAATTTAGCGCGAGTGCTTGGACCCACAAATCCTGTTCCTTTGGTAAGACCATTTGGAGCAAGAATTTCTGATGTGTAGAGTTCCTGGTATTTGATAACTGCCGCTTTGGTTTTCGCGCCAAAGTAGGAAGTTTCACTTCCCGGGGAACCTGCGCCAGAAGTGGAAACCTGAGTAGCGGCGTTTGTATTGAGCATCTTCTGAAGCTCCATAACATCCGCGCCCGTGCTTCCCTGCTTTAGGTTAGCCGAAAAGGAATAGGCCGCTTGCGCGGTCGGAGCCAGAGCCACTATTGCAAACGATGCCATAGCAAGCACGGCCACGATCACAAGTAATCCTATTGCTTTTGATTGCGTACTTATATTCATAATATTTAATTTTAATAACTAACTTTAATTCCGTCCCGAGAGTTTAATTTAATGTGCCCGGGAGCGAAATACTGCGCGACATAATGATTAGCTTCGACAGCACTAATACGTTGCGCAATTACAAACTTATCCTCTCCGCCCGAGGCGAAAAGAATTAGCTGACAAAATTGGAACTGATAAAATCGCCGTTACGGAAAATCAATCGTGGTATTTTCATGCGGGAAAATCGGTATCCCGCTTCTTTTTTTGTTGCGGGATTTTCTTATTCTATTGTCAACGTTCTGTTTCCAAGCGGCGTGATTTCGCTCGACTAGCGAGACCGCACCAAGCTTTATCCGGAAGAACTTTTAAATCCCCGGAATAAACTTAAATACACTATAACATATGTGCCCAAAGCACACACGCTAAAACCTAGAGACATTATATAACCTAACCAAAAAACCGCCAAAACACCATATGTGGATAACCGAAGGTATCCAAGCCGTAAACCCGCCTG
>JBBTTL010000040.1:0-4542 GCA_038064275.1 Patescibacteria group bacterium
TCGCCCTCGGCCACATCCACTTTTGAGGCGACGAGCAGGCCGAATTCCTTTCCTTCGCCAACATCTCTCGTCTTTATTTTCTGGGTTTGCAATTCTATGATATCTCCTTTACCAATTTCAAAATCGCGCCTTAAAATTTTTACTGTCTCGCCTGTCGCAATCAGGCCCTCTAGCACTCGTCCGCCGACCACCTGCCGGTCTTTTTCTCGGCTGAAGCAACGGAGTATTTTTGCTTTTCCGGTCGTTTCTTCCACTAGCACTTTAGGTTTTCTTTTTTTGGCCTCGTTTTCCAGCCATTCGGTCATCTTGTAAATTATATCAAAAAGAGCGATAGTCACGCCTTCGCGTTCCGCCAGATCTTTGGCTTTCGGTTCGCATTTGACGTTGAATCCAATGACGATTGAATCTTCCTTTGCGGCGAGGGCCAATTTGATTTCCGTTTCTCCTATGGCCCCGACCCCTTTTTTGATTATCTTAAAAACCACGTTTTCGGTCTTGATTTTCACCACCTCTTTTTCAAGCGCCTCAAGTGTTCCCAAAGTGTCGGCTTTCAGCGTGAGAGGGATCACTTTCGTCAATTTCACTTCTTCCTCTCCGAGAGTTTTCGGCCGCAAAGCCGATGGGGCGATGTTTTTAAAACTCCCTGCCGAGACCTCCGCTTCTTTTTTGTTTTTGTATGTCCGAAAAAGAGACCCGACCTGCGGGGCCTTGGAAAATCCGGCCATACCAAACGGCATTCCGGCGTGAGCCATGTCAATGGGTTTGCCCAAAAAGGTTTCAACGATGCGAATAGGAGAGACAACCCCATCAATTACCATGAAATCTCCTTTTTTGACCGTGCCGTCTTTAACGATAAGCGTTGCCGAAATTCCGCGTTTTTGGTCCAGGCGCGACTCAATAATGATGCCCGCGCCGTCTTTTGCCGGATCGGTTTTCAGTTCCTTCAATTCTGAAACCAAAAGTATCATATCAAGAAGCTCCGAAACACCCGAACCTGTTTTTGCGGAAATCGGAACATACGGCACATCGCCGCCATATCCTTCCAGATATACTTCGTGTTCAGCAAGCTCGTTTTTGGTTTTTTCAACGTTAGCAGACGGCTTGTCTGTCTTATTGATTGCCACAATGAACGGCACCCCCGCCTCTTTGATGGTTTTGAGCGCCTCAATAGTTTGGGCCTTGACGCCATCTTCGGCGGACACGATTAAAATAGCAATATCCGCCGCCCCGACCCCGCGCTCTCGCATACCAGAAAATGCTTCGTGCCCGGGCGTGTCCAGAAAAGTTATTTTCCCCGACGCTTGCGGTCGGGGCCCCGACCCAGATTTATCTGGCGTCGGGATTGAAACTTCGTAAGCCGAAAGATGCTGGGTTATGCCGCCGGTTTCAGTGTCAACGACATTTGTTTTCCTGATGTAATCAAGCAGGGTTGATTTGCCATGGTCAATATGCCCGGTGATGACAATGATCGGGGGGCGCGAAACAAGATGATGTTGTTTGATTTTTTCGGACATACCACATAAAATCCATCTCAAAAACAATAATTAATTTGTTTTTTGATATAGGCATTAGTTTGCGCCTTTTGCGTGGCCTACAGAGTACAGTTATTCTTTGGTTTTAGCAATCGCTTGCTTCTCTTCGCCGGTCAATTCATATTCTGAACCGCCCTTTATGAGCGGCTTGGCGTAGACGCTGACCCTATCTCGAGAATAGAGCGACGAAAAAACAACCCCATTGCCCTCTTCATCCACAAAAGCGGTGGCGAAACTCTGGTTGCTTCCGGAAGAACCTTTGAACGGATTGAATCGTACTGTAGCCACGCCGGAAACAGAACGCCTCAAACGGGTTTCAGCCCGGCTTAGATAATTTTCTATTTCCCCGCGCGACTTATTAAGCGCGTCTGTTTCTTTGGTAAGCGCGACGATGGTATCTTCGAGCGTTTTGGCATCTTTGCCACGCAGAAGGCGATGGACGCGAATTTCAAGGTGAATTACCAGTACGGCAAAAAGCACAATGACGGCAATAAGGGCGTAGAAAAGAAAAGCGGTGTCTAGGGGCATAAATTTATAGCTGAATTATACATCAAAAACGAGTTTTGCAATAATTATTTTGGCTGTTCCCGACTCGACCTTGAAATACCACTCCGCATTTTTAGCCGCACGGAGAAGTGTCCGAACCACCGCCCTACTTTATTGTGGGGCTTTTTTATTGCATCAAATAATCTATTTGCTAATTCAATTGAATTAGCAAATAGATTATTTGGGGAATTTAAACTAGTACTAATATATTTTACTAATATATTTTGTCGAACTGCCCGATTGCCATTTTTTGTCTGGCATACTAGAATCGTTTTATGAAATTAAAAAGGATTTACCCGCCAAACCTTTTTAGGCCTCGATTTTATGAGTGACAAAACACGTTCAATAAATAAGAATACTATCATGGCTAAAACTGAAAAAGTTAAGCGGGTTTATTTGGACAACGCTTCCGCGACACCGGTTGACCCGCTGGTAAAGGACGCCATGGCCCCGTTCTGGTCGCGGGGCTTTGGTAATCCCGGCGCTGTATATAAAGAAGGTGTTATCGCAAAAAAAGCGATTGAAAATTCAAGGCGAGAAATTGCGGGGGTGCTTAAGTGCCGTACCAACGAAATCATTTTTGTAAATGGCGCCACCGAATCGCTCAATCTTGCCATTCGCGGAGCGATTGGGGCGTGGAAGAAAACCAACAAAAACAGACGGCCCGAAATTATTACTACTTCAATTGAGCACGAGGCGGTTCTTGATACTTGCCGAGCGCTTGAAAAAGAAGGGGTGAAAATTGTTTATGTTAAGCCGGACGAGAAAGGGATTGTTAACGCGAAAAAAATTGCCGAATTATTGAATGAAAATACTGTTATCGTGTCCGTTATGTACGCAAACAATGAAATTGGCACTATAGAGCCAATTAAGGAAATCGGCCGAGCCATAAGACTTTTCAAACTGGCTCGCACTATAGACTATAGACTAAAGACTAAAGACTACCCCTTGTTTCATACCGACGCTGTACAGGCGGCGAACTATTTAAGCCTTGACGTAAACAGTTTGGGGGTTAATCTGCTTACCATAAACGCCGCCAAAATTTACGGGCCAAAAGGCACAGCCATCCTTTATGTGAAGGATAAGACGCCGATTGAACCGATTCTCTATGGCGGGGGACAGGAGAAGGAACTACGGCCGGGCACCGAAAATGTGCCGCTTATTGCAGGATTGGCGAAGGCGCTTTCTATCACGCGCGGTATGTGCCAGAAAGAATCCAGAAGACTTTCAGCCCTCCGTGATTATTTTATAAAACAACTTTTACGTTTACCGGCCGTAGGATTAAATGGTGATACATTAAACAGACTCCCCAACAACGTCAATGTTTCCATCGGTGGAATTGACAATGAATATTTCGTCATTCAATTGGACGAAGCCGGCATCGCCTGCTCAACCAGAAGCACTTGCAACACAGGTTCTGATAGGGGCTCGCATGTTATACTTGCATTAGGAAAGAGTGAAAAAGAAGCGAGCGAGTCAGTCAGATTTACTCTGGGACGGTTTACGACAAAAAAAGATATTGATTATACCCTGAGAACTATTAGAAGATTGTTGAATGTTTAATTTCAAATTTCAAATTCCTAAACAATTCAACAATAATTTAATGTTTAAAAATTAATTCATTTGATTTATTTAATTTAAAAAGCAATGACTTTTATCGCGATGTTGCTTTGGTGGGCAAGCTCTTAAAATAGTCCACTAATGACATTTATATGATCCAACCGATAATACTTGCCGCGGGAAAGGGGACGCGGATGGAGTCCTCTTCCCCCAAGACTCTCCATAAGGTCCGCGGCAAAACCATGTTGGAGCGGGTTTTTCAGGCAGTGCATAATGCTAAAAATTGCAAATCCCCATTTGTCGTAGTTGGACATGGCGCGGAAGAGATTCGCGCCATGTTCGGGTCCGCGTATCAATATATTCTCCAGACAGAGATTACCGGGACCGCGTCGGCAGTTTTGGCGTGTATGCCGTACATTACGGAGGATACCCGATCAATCCTTATTCTTTACGGCGACCATCCGCTTATCAGTTCTGGGGCTATCGGTCAAATGATTGGAATTTTTGAGAAGGAGAAACCAACACTGGCTTTATTCACCACAACGGTTCCCGATTTTTTGGATTGGCGGGCCAGTTTTTTATATTTCGGACGGGTGGCAAGAGACATAAACGGCAACGTAAAAAAAATTGTAGAGTATAAAGAAGCAACAGAAAGCGAGCGCGCTATCCGCGAAATAAATCCGGCTATATATTGTGTAGAGAAAAAGTGGCTTATGACAATCCTCTCGCGCATAACACCAAGCAGGGCGACGGGCGAGTATTATCTAACCGATATAGTTGCTTTGGCTCGCGGTGATGGGGTCAAAATTGTTACCGTACCCATGCTCCCCGAGGAAGCACTGGGCGTGAACACAAGGGAAGATATAACACGCGCTGAATTATTGGCGACGTAAGGCGAGAGAAA
>JBBTTL010000041.1:0-11336 GCA_038064275.1 Patescibacteria group bacterium
TTTGGCAAACAGTAGGGTAGTATTAAGTATTAAGTATTAAGTATTAAGTATTAAGAAAAACACAATGCCAATAAAATTTCTTACAACTATAATTTTTTCTCTCTTGGTTGTTTTTGTTTTTGCGGAAACGGCATTCGCCACGCAACATACCGGAGCGCAACCCAAGGGATATGAACTTCTGGCTCCCATTCCCGGAAGCGGCATCCCTGCGGTCGCGCCTCTCGGTCAGGGCGGCTTGGCCAAATATCTCCAATCGCTTTTTAATTTGGGCTTGGGAATAATAATAGCCCTGGCTGTGGTTATGATTGTTATCGGCGGGGCGCAATATCTTTCAACCGACGCCGTCTCCGGAAAAGAGTTTGGAAAGGATAAGCTCTGGCACGCCGTACAAGGGCTCATAATCGCCCTCGGGGCCTTTCTTATTTTGAACACCATCAATCCGGATATACTAAAACTTAATTTAGATTTGGGATACTTGAAACCGCCGGAGAAGGTTGTGGTGTCAGAAGTTGAAAAATACACAAGCAAAGTTTTCACCGATGACGACAGGGTAAGAAAAATACTTGAGAATAACGGGATAACGATTAATAATGAGGCTTGTAAAAAGGTTGGTGACACGGCCTGCACGAATGTTGGCGGTTTACAACAACAAACTGTTGATGGATTAATATCTCTTAAGAAAAAATGCGGGTGCGATATTGTTGTAACCGGCGGAACTGAATACTGGCTACACAAAACACATGGTCTCGACATGAGAGTCGTTGATTTACGGCCAACGGAATCTCTCAACAGCTTCTTGGGGGTAACAACGCCTGAAAGCGGCCGGGTTGTCCAGAGAGGACACACGGCATACACGTTTGAAAATAAGGGGGACAATGCGAAAGCCACAGCCCCACATTGGCATGTAACAGATATATAAAATGTCCAAAACAACTTTTACAATTTTGGTTTCACTCTTAATTATAGCTATTGTCGGCGGGGCAATATGGTTTTTCTATTTCTATCAAGGCGGCCAAAAACAATTTGATTTCGGTGTTACGATCAAAGATTTTCTGCCTTTCGGCCGACTTGCCGAACCTGATCAAACACGGGATTCCGCGGGAAAGGAAGGCCAGGAAACGCCTGACAAAATATCATACGGCGTATTGCGACAGCTTGCCATAGGTCCCGTGGCCGGTTTTACGTCCATGAAGGGAACCACCACAGTAACTGCGCGATATCTTGAGCGCCACACCGGACACATTTACGACATCGGCGTGCTTGACCAAAAACCAAAACGCGTCTCTGGCACCACCATCCCGCGCGTTTACGAAGCCCTGTTCGTGGACTCCGGCAAATCTGTTTTAATCAGATATTTAGGGGACGACAACGCCACTATTGAAACTTATCTGGCCACTGTCCCTAAAATACCAGAAAGTGGCGCCGAGGTGGGCCTGCCTGCCGCGACATCCGTGGCGCAGGCGGGAGAGCCCGCCGTGTCTGCTAACGCAGGACAAGCGGGTGAACTTACGGGGGTTTTCCTTCCACAAAATATTTCCGATATCAGCACTTCGCCTAATGGTAAAAGTTTCTTTTACATTTTGTCCTCTGCCGGTGGCGCCGTCGGGATTGTCGGGGTCCCGGGCGGAGGAACCGGCCGGCAAATTTTTAGTTTTCCTTTTTCGGAATGGTTGTCTTCGTGGACGAACGAAAAAACAATCACGCTTACCACAAAGCCGTCCGGGGGCATTGCCGGATATGCCTACGCGCTTAATCCGATAGACAAATCTTTTGTAAAAATATTCGGTAATGTGGCCGGACTTACCACTCTTCTTAGTCCTGACAGAAAATATATGCTCTATGGTTCTTCCGGGGAGACGGGAATGTTGTCCGCTATTTATGACCTAAAAAATAAGTCGTTCAAAACATTAAGTGTCTCTACATTGCCAGAAAAATGCGCGTGGGCCAAAACTAGCGACAAAATATATTGCGGGGTACCCGCGGAATTCCCATTCGGAAAATACCCCGATGTTTGGTACAAGGGGCAGGCCTCTTTTAGCGACAGTCTCTGGTCAATAGACCCGGCAAGTACGATAAGCGAGGTTGTATCTGATCTGGCAATTCCGGACGGAACTCAATTTGACGTCATAAAACCGGCTCTCTCCGCCGACGGCAAATATCTTCTTTTCATAAACAAAAAAGATTTGTCGCTGTGGAGTTATGACTTGGGTAGTATTTAGTATTAAGTATAAAGTATTAAGTATTAAGTATTAAATACCGCCAATCAATATTCTAGTTATTAGTTGATACTGGCTTTTGGATTCCCCTTCTTACCAAAAGTTCCTGGCCTATAGCAAACAAACTGCTCGCCGACCAGTAGAGGGCCACGGCGCCGGAAGTGGTGTAAGCGATGAAAACAATCATTACCGGAAGGACGTATCGCATTTGAGTGGTCATGCTTCGCGAGAACTCCTCGGCAAACGAAGCCCCAGCACCGACTCTCGGTTTTGACTTTGGCAAAGTGATGTCCATTTGAAAATACTGAAAAACGCCCGCCACAAGCGCCAGAATGACGCTTTTCTTTCCTAAATCAAAAAGGCCGAGGAGGTAGGGGTTCAGGTTTTCGGGAAAATGAACGAAAGAATAAAGAACTCCTCCGTCGGGAGCCAGTCCTTTAAGAAAAACGAAATATAGGGCCAAAATGATGGGGAGCTGAATAAGCACGGTGACGCATCCGGAGAAGGGGTTCACTTTGTGCTTCTTATAAAGGGCCATGGTCTGCCTGGCCTGTTCTTCTTTTTTGTCCTTGTGGCGCTCTTTTATGGCGGAAATTTCCCCTTCAAGGGCGCGCATTTTTAATTGGGTGACAATTGATTTTTGCGACAGCGGGTAAAGAGCGAATTTGACCAACACCGTGAGAACTATGACGGCTATCCCGACATCGCCGCCCGGGACAACGCCGACCAAAAAAATAAGCGCGTTGTAGAGCGGTTCGTAAAAAAATGTGTTCCAAGTTGAGGTAATCATTGTGCTATTGTAGCACGGGGAAGAGGGTAGTATTAAGTATTAAGTATTAAGTATTAAGTATTAAGTATTAAGCTAAGTATCATTATTTAATTAAATCTATTTTGGGCTCTTGCCACGGATGACAGCGCAGGAGGCGGGCGAAAGAATACCACCCCCCCTTTAATACGCCGTGTTTTTCTATTGAGGTGATGGCGTACTCTGAACAGCTGGGGTAGAACACGCACACTTTTTTGTTTCTGCCAAATAGGCGAAGCAGAACACCGGTCTCCGGTGAAAGAATTTTTTGATAGAAGCGTATAAGGAAAATTAGGGGTGCTTTCATTTGGTTAAGCCGGCACGACGAAGAAGGGAGAGCATCTCCGATTCAATCTGGGCAAAGGGTATCTTTTTTTTAATAAAAAACACCGAAAGATGCCCGGCGGAAAGGATTGCGCGGTTTTTTTGAAGCACATAATAACCCTGGCGCCTTAATTTATTTCTTCCTACCGCGCCGCTTGAGGCGCTTTTTTGAGCGACCACGGAAAAATTGGCCTTCTTCTCATCGGGTATGGTTTTAAGCGACATTGACGGGGAGTGAAAAGAATTGCCCTTGGCAAAAACTAAAGCAAAAAGCTCTTTTCCCACTCTTTGTTTTTTGGGGAGCATGCTTAAGAGGGGTGGTATTAAAGGGGGTGGTATAAAGTATTAAGTATTAAGTATTGCGAGGAAAACACTAATCAATATACCTAAAACACGCCCAAAATCCTTATACTGAAAGCTTATATCTTCCTTTCCGCCTGCGGCGGGAAATCGCCTTTTTGCCGCCCTTCGTCCTTTGCCGGACTAAAAAACCGTGCTTTCCGGCCCTTTTTTTCTTTTTTGGCTGATAGGTTATTGACATGACCAAATTGTATAATAAATTAGAAAAAAATCAACTCTATGGTGATACTGCGGCAGAAAACTGACAGCTTTTCACTACGACTGCGGGGTCAATCCTTCGGTAATCTCGGGGTTGGGTTGATTTTTTTTGACATGGGTATAAGATATTAACAATTTATACACACCTTGTGAACAAAGTTATTATTAGGCGCGTGTTGCACAAAAGCATATACTATACCCACTCTTTAAACTTAATTTCTTCAATGGAAACCAACTACCCCGCCATGGATACAAAAGAGCTCTGGGACTCGGCACTTCTAGAAATTGAGTCCTCTGTGTCCAATGCCAATTTCAGCACATGGTTTAAAAACACCCGCATCGCAAAAACAGACGGCGGGGTTGTGTATTTGGGCGTTCCTAATGAATTCGTAAAGGATTGGCTTATAAATAAATACCACACATTTATATTGCGGGCATTAAGGAATGTTTCCGAGAAAGTCCGCGGACTTGAATATGTGGTGATAAAAGAAAACGAAAAAGAAAGACGGGCGCCCGTTTTTACTGGAAACTTTTCCCTAAACAAGGAGTTGCCGCTTTCCGACCTTTATGTGAACAAGGAAGACAACCTGAATCCTCGTTATACTTTTGATTCGTTCGTAATCGGTTCCTTCAATGAACTGGCCTACACCGCCTCACAGGCGGTAATCAACAAGCTCGGACAGGCCTACAACCCGCTTTTTATTTACGGCGGCACCGGCCTCGGCAAAACACACTTAATTCAAGCCGTCGGCAATACTATAAAAGCCAAGCATCCGGACAAAAAAGTCTTGTATCTCACTTCGGAAAAGTTTTCAATGGACTTCATCAGTTCTCTCCAAAACAACAAGATGCAGAACTTTAAGGAAAAATACAGAAAATACGACGTTCTCATAATGGACGATATTCAATTTTTTTCCAGCAAAGAGAAGACGCAGGAAGAGCTTTTCCACCTCTTTAACTCCCTATACGACAACAACAAGCAAATTATATTCTCGTCGGACAGGCATCCGAGCTATATACCAGAATTGGAAGCCCGCCTGCGTTCCAGATTCGGGGCCGGTATGATAGTTGATATATCGCTGCCGGAATACGAGTCCAGAATCGCCATACTCCGGGCAAAATCAGCCCAGTCCGGCTTTACCCCGGATGAGGACGTTTTTGAGTATGTGGCCTCGCTGATTCAGGGAAATATCCGCGAACTTGAGGGATTACTAAACTCCATAGTCTGCCAATCTCAATTAAAAGGGCGGAGTCTTTCGCTGTTTGAAGTCAAAGCTCTTATTAAAAACAATATTAAGCCCAAAAAGGCCGCCTCAATTAAAGAAGTGGTAAAAATGATAGCTAATTTTTATAATATAGAGGAGCGGGTAATTTATGAAAAGACGAGGAGAAAAGAAGTTGTAAAACCAAGACAGGTGGCCATGTATATACTAAGAGAAGACTTCAATATCTCATTCCCTTCTATCGGGGATAAGTTGGGCGGCAGGGACCACACTACCGTAATTCATTCGTGTGAAAAAATTAAAAATGACTTAAGGTCGGATAATTCCCTTCTTCAAGAAATAGAAGAAATACGGTCAATGTTTTAGTGTGGATATTCTGTTAGTATTATTGTGGATTATGTGTTTATAAATCATTAATAATTATCAACCAAAAACAAATAAATTTAATTATCCACAAATACCAACCACTAATCAACAACTAATTCAAAAAAAATATTAAAAAATAATGTTTAAAAATAAAATAACTTACGATTTGTACACATATTAACACTGATAAATAAAATAATAAATTATTATAATGAAAATAGAATGTTTAGTAGAAAGACTAAAAGAAGCCGTCCAGCAAGTTGAAAGGATAACCGGCAAGAATCTTACCCTGCCGGTATTAAATTCAATACTTATAATAGCAAGCGGTAAAACTCTTAAATTCAGGGCCACAAACCTTGACCTTGGTATAGAAATTGAAATTCCAGCAAGGATTGAAAAAGAAGGACTCGTTTTGGTTCCAGGGGGAATTTTAAATATGGTGGTGTCCACTCTGTATGATTCTAAAAATATTACACTTGAAAAAGTAAACCAAAATCTTCATCTAACAACGACTAAAAATAATATAACCATAAAAACATACCCAGAAGACGATTTCCCGACAATTCCGGTTATTAAAGGAGAAACGTTTGTATTTGATATGGAAAAGATTATTGGAGCCCTTAAGTCTGTTTCTTATAGCGCCTCATTTTCCGACATTAAGCCGGAGATAAGCAGTGTTTATGTGTATGAACACAACAATGATTTAGTTTTTGTGGCAACTGACTCCTTCCGTTTGGCTGAAAAAAGGATAAAAATAAAAAAACCCCAAGCGTTAACGGGTGTTTTGGTTCCGATAAAGAATGTGGTTGAGATTATAAGAGTGTTTAATGGGTTGGAGGGAGAAGCAATAATTTCAGTCTCCAAAAACCAAATTTCTTTTTCATATCAAAATATATATTTAACATCCAGGCTCATTGACGGCGTATTTCCAGACTACAATCAAATTATTCCCAAAGAACACAAAACAGAAGCGGTTATCTTAAGGCAGGATATATTAGGAGCGCTTAAAACGGGCGCGGTGTTTTCGGGAAAATTCAACGAAGTCGGAATAATGATATCGCCGAAACAGAAAACATTTGAAGTACGCACCAAACACCAAGAGACAGGAGAAAGTACAACGAAGATAAACGGAGCTGTTTCGGGCGAGGAGATAGAAGTCAATTTTAATCATAAATACATATTTGACTCTTTTCAATCAATTGCCGACGACAGTGTTATTTTTTCCTTTTCCGGCGCGGGACGACCCCTCACCATCAGAGGGGCGGGCGATAAATCATTTTTGTATCTGGTCATGCCGATGAATCGCTAAAATATGGTGCGGACGAAACATTGTATCCGGCTACATACTCAATACTTAATACTTAATACTTAATACTTAATACTTAATACTTAATACCACCCCACCCCCTCCATGGCTTCTCACATACGAGGATTTTTTGAAAAATTTTTTAGTCTCGACAAAGAGCGTTCTTTTGTTAAAAAAAGTTTTATAGAAAGCGTCAGGGTCTCATGTGGCATAGAGCTGGCCGAGACTCAAATTATGATTAAAGAAAACAAAGCCATAGTAAGCGGAACCCCGGCTCTTAAAAACGAACTTTTTATAAATAAAGGAAAAATTTTAAAAGAATTTAATAAACGGGCCCCGGGAAGACTGACCATTATTCAGTAGAAACTTGCCTTACGGTGAACAAGAGGCTTGTCTGTCCACTATTGTAAACAGAGTCGTAAGCAACCACCCGTAATTCGTTTGTTCCCACTACGGTGTTGTTTTGGTCAAGAAAAAAAGAGAAATTATTTTGGTTTTTAGAAGAGCCGATAAAATTATTGTTCAAAAAGAAATCAACATTATCAAGCGGGAATCGGCCGCTTGTTTTCAACAAAACCCCGACAGTGTCGTTCATTTGATAAATTTTTTGGCCGCTTGGTTCGATTATGGTAACGGTTGGGGAAAATAGCGGTCCGTGTATGTTGTCATAAGTTACGGGAATTTCCGCCAAGGAGACGCCGGGCAATGAATTTTGCGCGCTAAGCCATTTCTGTACGGGGTATTCCCAATGCCTGAATTGGGGGTCATTTTCCGGGTTATCGGGCCGCGGGCCCAGAGGATTCCCCTTATCCACAAAATAGAGAATGGAATGCGGGTCTTTTATAACCAATTCCCCCAATGACCCCTCCGGAGTGTATTCGGTCGCAAGCCCTCCCGAGATTTTGTCTATAAGATAATTTTTATCGCCCCACCATACTCCGCGCAGGGCCGGTTTAAGGCCAAACCCCGCGTCTTTTTTGGGCTTTTCAAACTTTTCGTCAGGCAGTTCTTTTAATACCTCAATCATAAAGGCGTTCCAAAGCGGAGCAACAATGAAACCAGCCACCTTTTTTTCCATCGGCGTATTGTCGTTATTCCCCGCCCAGGCCCCAACGGCGATTGAAGGAGTATATCCGACGATCCAGGCGTCGCGATAATCGTTTGTGGTTCCGGTTTTGACCGCCACCTCGCGTTTCGGAAAATAAAGCGCCGAAGTATAGCCGAAAGCCGGGGCCCGGGCGATGTTGTCCGAGAGGATGTCGCTTATTTCCAGGACGATTTCTTTCGGCAGAACTTGCTCCTCCCGCGGCTTCCAGTTCTCCAAAACCCTACCGCTGCTATCTTCAACCTTTAATATTTTTTCATAAGGATTTCGCGCGCCGTTGTTTGCAAAGACACCATAGGCGGAAGTAAGGTCAAGTAAACTTACCTCGCCGCCGCCTAACACTAAAGTCAGGCCGTATTGGTTTTTATCCTTTAGGCTTTTAATTCCCATTGCCTGCGCTATTTTAAGAGAATCGTCAATTCCAGCCAGATAAAGAAGTTTTATGGAGGGGATGTTTATAGATTGGGCTAGGGCCTGGCGGAGCGTCACTGGGCCGCGGAATTTTTGGTCGTAATTTTCCGGCATATAGCAATCATCAGCGCTCGTGCCCGGCAATGGTTTGCCGTCCGGAGTGCAGGTGGTTTGGAACTCCGTTTCAAGGTCAAACAGGGTTGTTTCCGGAGTGTATCCTTTCATGAAGGCGGTGGCATAAACAATCGGCTTAAAAGCCGAACCGGGCTGGCGATGGGCCAGGGCCACGTTAAAACTGCCGTCTATTTCTTTATCAAAATAATCGCGCGACCCGACCATGGCAAGAATTTGTCCGGTCTTCGGGTCTATTGCCACCAGGGCCGCGTTTTTGGCGTTAAATTTTTTCTCGTTCTCTTTGGCATAACTTGCCAGGATATCCTCCGCTTTTTTCTCTAAGTTGTAATCAAGCGTGGTGGTTACCTTAAGCCCTCCGAGAAGGGCCTCTTTGCCGTACGTATCTTCCAAATACTCGCGCACATATTGCACGAAATGGAGAGCCTTGGCGTTGCCCGTGTTTTGGGGCAGGAAATTTACCGTTGCGCTCTTGGCATCCAGGTATTGCCCCTCGGTGATGAAATCAAGTTCGCGCATTCTGGCCAGAACATAATTTTTTCGCTCTTCCAGCTTGTCTCTGTTTTTCCCGTATGGAGAATAGTATGTGGGTAGTTGCGGGAGGGCCGCCAGGTATGCCGCCTCCGTAAGAGTCAGGTCTCTTGGTTTTTTCCCGAAATAATAATCGGCCGCTTCTCCAATTCCGTACACTTCGCCGCCGTATGGCGCCTCGTTTAGGTAAAGCGCCAAAATGTCTTCTTTGCTCATTACCCGCTCAAGCTTGACGGCCAATACCCACTCTTTGATTTTGCGCGATACTTTTTTTTCGGGCGTCAGGATGGCGTTTTTTATCACCTGCTGGGTGATGGTGGAGCCCCCTTGCGAGTAACCGCCGCTTAAAAGATTTACCAAAGTCGCTCGTACAATTGAAGTAAGGCGCACCCCGCCGTGAGTGTAGAAATCTTTGTCTTCAATAGCCACGGTGGCGTTCTTGATGTACACCCCCATGTCGCTTGAAGGCAATACCACGCGCTTTATATTTCGGTGAATATCGTAAAGAAGAACTTTTCCGGTGCGGTCGTAGATTTTAGTTGAATTCTGCACTCGGCGCGTCTCAAAAGAGCCGAGGTCGGGAATCTTAAGTGTCGCGGCCCATAAGAAAATAAAGCCCGAAAACAGCAATACGCCGCTCGCAAAAATTACCTGCCAGTGCTTCTTTGCTCGGTTGTTTTGCAGAAAATGCCGCATGTAAGCAATAATAGCACGCGAAAATCTCCAAAGACATTAAAATAATTTTGTGGTAAAATGCGTGGACATGACAAATACGGACAAACAAAAAATCCAGGAAATATTAAGCCGGGGAGTTGAGGATGTTTTTGTCAGGGACCATTTGGAGAAGGCCCTTTTTTCCGGCAAGGTTTTGAGAATTAAATTCGGCATAGACCCGACCGGGCCGAAAATTCATCTTGGCCGCGCCATTCCCCTCCGCAAACTCAGGGCGCTTCAGGACTTGGGGCATCAAGTCATACTTATTATAGGTGATTTTACGGCGAGAATCGGCGACCCGTCCGACAAGACGGAAAAGAGACCGGTGCTTACCAAAAAACAAGTGAGGGATAATATGAAAAATTATAAAAAATCCCTTGCCAAAATAATTGATATTAAAAAAGCAAAAATTGTTTACAACAGCAGGTGGCTGTCTAGGCTGCCTTTTGAAAAAGTTATTGAACTAGCGGACAGCTTTTCTGTAAAACAGATGGAAAACAGGCGTAATTTCAAGGAACGCCTAGAGCGAGGCGACGAAGTCTCCCTTCGGGAATTTTTGTATCCTCTGATGCAAGGATACGACTCGGTGGTCGTTGGGGATTACTTGGAAATCGGCGGGTTCGACCAACTCTTTAACTTGAAAGCCGGGAGGACCATACAAAAGCATTACAATATGCTGGAACAGGATATTTTAACGACGGCCATGCTTCCTGGCACTGACGGCAGAAAAATGTCCACTAGCTGGGGGAATGTCATAAACATCACCGACGCGCCGGATGATATGTTCGGCAAAGTGATGTCCATTAAAGACGACCTAATGATGGAATATTTTTTACTTTGCACGGGGGTATCTCTTGGAGAGATGGAATTGATAAAAAAAGAATTATCCGGCGGCAAAAATCCGCGGGACATCAAAATGCGCCTAGCGTATGAGATTGTTTCTCTTTATCACGGGGTAAAAAAAGCGGACAAGGCCCGGAACAATTTTGTGAGCGTATTTCAAAAACGCGATATTCCGGAGGAAGTAGTTATTATCACGGCAAAAAGCGCCGATGTGGCGATGTCTTTGGTGGAAAACAAAATTGTGGCGTCAAAAAGCGAATTGCGAAGACTTATTTCTGCTGGGGCAATTACCCACCTTGAAGCCAAAAACAAAGTAACTGATATTGACTATTTAAATAATCACAACGGCACGTATAAAATTGGCAGCCGCCGTTTCGTCAGAATCGTTAATGGTTAAATGAAAAACACCCGATGTGTTTTAGGGTGTTTTTCACGGCAATCAGTATTCCTCTTCTACTCCGAATGCGGAGAGGGCGTCTAAATCGTTTTCCAGCGCCACATCATCATCTGAATCTATATTGATGTTGGTGTCTAATTCATCGCTTGCCCCGACTTCAAGTTCTTTGTCGTCGTTCATAGATTAAATTTTACAAAAAGTTGATAAATTAATATCTTGCGTCCCAAATAAAGAAACGCCCGTACTCTTATTTCGTCTAGCGAGGATGGCGTGGGAGTGTACTCACTCACACATCATCCGAGTGAAGACGAAACACAGGTTAATACCTCGGGGCTTGCCCAGAGGAACCTTTATTTAATATCTTTTATCAAAATTAGAAACCCTTTGCAATACCAAAAAACACCG
>JBBTTL010000042.1:0-5223 GCA_038064275.1 Patescibacteria group bacterium
CATTAGAAAAAGAATGCCATAAAATCGCTAATTTTCCAAATTTATCGGTAAAAATCAGCTCACCAAACTTTTTTCTTTTTTTACCAGAATTCTTTTTCTGGAAACCGCTACTTTTTTTACTTCAGTCAAAAGCTTGCCTTCCTTCAAAAAAATGTTAATTGTGTCCCCCGCCGCCACCCCGCGAGAAACGATAAGCGAAGCAATAGGATTTAAGACGCTTGTCTGGATTAGGCGCTTCAGAGGCCTTGCCCCGTAACTCGGGTTATACCCCTCTTTGGCAAGATACCCCATTGCTTCATCCGAAATGTCAATCTTAATCTCTTTCTCTGTCAAGCGCTTAACCACCCCCGCGATTTGAATGGAAACTATCTGGCGGATAACATCGCGCGACAAAATATCAAAAACTATAATTTCATCAAGGCGATTCAAAAATTCGGGCCGGAAATAATCTTTCAGACTTTCTATGACTTTGTTTTTCACTTCCTGATAATCCTGGGTGGTGGTATTGGAAGTGAACCCCATGGCTTCCATTTTTTCTATGAATTGCGAACCTATATTGGAGGTGAGTATGATGACGGCGTTCTTGAAATTAACCACCCGCCCCTTGGCGTCAGTCAGTCGGCCCTCATCAAGCACTTGAAGTAGTATATTGAACACTTCCGGATGGGCTTTTTCAATCTCATCAAAAAGTATCACTGAATACGGGCGGTGCCTGACGGCCTCCGTCAATTGCCCGGACTCGTCGTAACCCACGTATCCGGGCGGAGAACCAATCAATTTGGAAATTGAATGTTTCTCCATATATTCCGACATGTCCACCTTAATCAGGGCTTTTTCGTCATTGAACATAAATTCGGAAAGCGCTTTGGTAAGCTCCGTCTTGCCAACGCCAGTCGGGCCCAAAAACATAAATGAGCCGATGGGACGATTAGGGTCGTTGATGCCGGCCCGACTTCGCCTGACGGCGTCTGAAATTTTCTTGATGGCGTCGGCTTGCCCGATAACGCGTTTGCCGAGGGCCTCTTCCATACGACCCAATTTTTCTGATTCGCCCTCAAGCATCCGCGAGAGCGGAATACCCGTCCAGCGCGAAACAACATCTGCTATGTCTTCGGCGGTAACTTCTTCTTTTAAAATCCGGCGCGATTTCTGAAGCTTTTTCAGGCGGGCCATTTTGGTCTGCAAATCTTTTTCGAGGGCCGGCATTTTACCGTATCTGATTTCAGCCGCCCTGCCCAAGTCCGCTTTCATCTCCGCGCTCTCGCCTTCAAGCCGAAACGTTTCAATTTCTTTTTTTATAGTCCTAATATTGATAAGTATTGATTTTTCGTTATTCCACTTGAGCTCTAACTCGCGAGTTTTCTCTTTCAGATTGGCAATCTCTTTTTCAATCACTTTAGTGCGCCCTCTGGCCTCTTTCCCGCTGTCTCCGACTCCAGCCGATTCTTTTTTGAGGGCTTCTTTTTCAATTTCCAAACGCATAATTTTACGGTGCGTCTCCTCAAGCAAAGGAGGTTTGTTTTCAAGAGCGATGCGGAGCGAGGAGGCGGCTTCGTCAATCAAATCAACCGCCTTGTCCGGCAAAAATCTGTTGGTAATGTAACGACTGGAAAAATTAACCGCCGCCAAAATAGAATCGTCGGTAATGCGCACGCCGTGAAATATCTCATACTTTTCCTTAAGTCCGCGCAAAATGGCCACCGCGTCTTCAATTGAGGGCTCGTCAATATATACCGGCTGAAAGCGGCGGGCCAGGGCCGGGTCTTTTTCAATATATTTTTGGTATTCCTTGAGGGTGGTGGCGCCGATTGCCCGCAGTTCGCCGCGCGACAGGGCCGGCTTTAACATATTGGAAACATCCATCGTCCCTTCGGCCGAGCCGGTGCCAACTATGGTGTGAATCTCGTCTATAAAAAGAATAATTTTACCGTCGGAGCGTTCAATCTCCCGCATAATAGTCTTCATGCGCTCTTCAAATTCTCCGCGGTATTTTGTTCCGGCAATCAAAAGCCCTAAGTCAAGGGACATTATTTCTTTATCTTTAAGCGACTCCGGCACGTCGCCTTTGGCCGTGCGAATTGCTAAACCTTCCACCACCGCGGTTTTGCCGGTCCCGGCTTCACCGATTAAAATCGGATTATTTTTTGTGCGGCGAGAAAGAATTTGAATAATGCGCATAATCTCATTGTCACGGCCGATAACCGGATCAAGTTTATCCTCTCTTGCCAAATGGGTCAGGTTTCTTGTGTATTTGGTAAGAGCCCGCGCTTTTTTCGGCATATTCGCGTCTATGCCGCCTTGGTTGCGCAATTCTTCCAATACTGAAACCACCTGCTCTTTTTCTATCTTGAATCGAGCCAGTAGCGTTCGGGCCTGCGGCGACACTTCAATAAGAGCGATAAAAAGATGCTCGGTGGAAATAAATTCGTCCTTGAGTTCCTGGGCCACGCGCTGTGAACTCTCAAGTGCTCCGGCAAGCTCCGGGGTGAGATAAATCTGGTACGAAGGCGACATTAACGTCCCAGACTCGGGCGACTCAATAGACTCAAGCAATGAATCGGTAAGGAGAACCGTGTCCACATCAAGTTTGTCTAAAATGGAAATAACAATGCTTTCATCTTGCGAGAGAAGGGCGGCAAGAAGATGAAGCGGGGTAACGTGATTTTGTCCGCGCTGAATAGCCAGCTCGTGGGAGTTCTTGATTGCTTCCTTCGCTTTGGTGGTGAAATTATTGAATGGAGGCATTGGGGTGGTTTGTAGTTTCCGCCGGAGGCGGACCAGCCTCTGGCTTGGGTAGTTTCTAAAATACTTGTGCGCCTAGATTCACTGCGCTGGCCGGAGTCAGATAGATGGTGTCCCCGTTCGAACTTGGCACTCCAAGAACGAGCGCTTCCGACTTTTCCGGCCCCATTTTCTTTGTCGGAAAATTAACGATACCAATGACCTGCTTTCCAATAAGTTCTTCCTTGGTATAGTTCCGGTATGCGCCACACGAGATTTTAATTCCTACTTCCGGACCGAAATCTACGGTAAGACGATATGTAGGTTTTCTGGTGTCAGCATCTTCAGCTTTAAGTATTGTGCCAACGCGAATGTCGAGTGCCGATAATGATTGATAGTCTGTTTCAGGTTTTGATTGCATTGTAATGGTTAATAGTTGATAGTTTCTAAAACACTACCACTACCGGCAAAACATTATACAGTATAACCTTACGAACGTTAATAGAAATCGTTATTTTTTGGGCAGAGTCAGTAAACTCAGACTTTCTTTTATTATATTTGAGGGAACGGCGGCGCGAATTCCTTCTCTATATATTGTAATACCAATTAATTCCCCATCAAGTTTCACCAAGGGACTTCCAGAGTTTTCCGGCGAGAGGGCAATGCTCAATCTAATAAGTACTATCGGCTTAATTTCTTTGGGATTTAGGGTGCTGGTGCTAGTTGCTACAGTACTGGTCGCCGTTAGGTTAAGGGCGCTCTCCCTCACCAGCCCGGAAATTATTCCCTTCTGAAGGGGTTCCCCTTGTGATGAAGAAATTACAAGCACGGTTTGTCCGACTCTTGCCTTGTCAGAATCTCCAAGCGCAAGATATTCGGGCTTGTATATATTCTTCTTGTCATCGCCAAACTGCGGAGTAAAAAAAGATATGCCGTTCTTGTCGGTTTTGGAAATCAAAAGTGGAAACTCTTTGCCGTCGGCGAAAACTGCGTAATATTTTGATTCCTCGGCAAATTCTGACGGATTAATATCGCTTGCAATAATTCCGAGAGCCGAAACTGAAACCCCCCACCCTACAATATCTCCCTCCTGTCCTAGGCGGATTTTAACCACCCCTCGGCTATTTTTTTCCAAAGCAGAGGCGATTAAATCGTCTTCAGACGCTTGTATAACCGCCGCCGGCGCTTTCTCCGTAACAACTTTTTCAATAGTCTGGGTGATAACTTTATTGATAGTCTGGGTCACGCTCTGCGGTGCCTGTTCCATAAGGGCAACCGTCACGATGCCGGTGGCAATTGAAGTAACGAAACTGACAAGGAGGGCGAGGAGTATGAGCTGGTTTTTATTAAGGTCTTCCATAAATGTGTATGCAGTATATCGTATAGAATATTGCGTATCAAGGCAAAAAAGGGGCCCCTCGCGGGCGCCCCATGAAAGCTGTTCTGGAAAAGGAGTGCGTCTCTACTTCCTTCCCTCTTTTCCCAGAATTCGGCGGTACTCCATCACCGTCATTATAATGAGAAATAACACCAAAAGGACCGTTGATCCGAAGAAGGAATGTACCATCAACGGATTCTTCGCCGTAACGGGGGACATGACCTGAAATGCGCGTGCCCACCCGAAGATAAAAACTACAACGGCAAATATAAAGAACGACACCAAAACAAAAAAAGGTAGTTTATTCACTTGCCCCTCCTGCCACGCAAGGTAGCATCAGATTCAGTTGTTTACTGCAAAAAGTATATCTCTCTATTATGTTTTTGTCAAGCGCTTGACTATTATCTCCCAGTTAATTGCGTTCATAAATGCATCAATATACCCCGCGCGATTTAGGCCGTAGTCCAACATAAACGCGTGCTCAAAAACATCCATCACCAGAAGCGGGGTCGCGCCGGCGAGATGTCCGACATCGTGTTCATTGACCCATACGTTAAATAACCTACCGGCTGTTTTGTCGTGGTAAAGCACAATCCAGCCGATGCCACGTATAGCTCCCATGGCCCGGAAATCCTTCTCCCACATCTCATAAGACCCCCATTCAGTGATAATTTTTTTACGGAGTTCGGAATCTTCGGAAAGTTTGACGCCGCCTGCCTGCGCCGCGTGCGTCGCGGCAGGCAAGCCTTTTGCCATGTTTCCGAAATATAGTTCATGAAGCCGCATGCCGTTCCATTCCCATCCGAGCCGGCGGTTCAATTCCGCGAATTCGGGCGTGCCGAACTTCCCTTCTTTCTCCATAGCAACTAAAATATCATTTAACTTGTTAAAATTATTGACGTACCCTTGGTAGAGAGTGAAGTGATTCTTCAAGAGCTGGTCGCTGAAACCTTTTGTGCCAAGCAGGTGTTCAAAATCTTTTGGTTGATACATGTGGATATTATTATGAGCGAGCTAATATGCTACTATCATATCATTATATCCTAAAATGAAGCCCGTGGAACTTATGCATTTTACGTCGCCAATATAACTGGGTACAATATTGGCTTCTCGGTTCGGAAATG
>JBBTTL010000043.1:0-1161 GCA_038064275.1 Patescibacteria group bacterium
GAAGACGAAACACAGGTTAATACCTCGGGGCTTGCCCCGAGGAACCTTTATTCATTTTACTTTTTCGGTGAGATGGCGGTTTTTCTTAAGACAGCGAGTGCAGATTTTGACACGGCCGCCTTTCGGCAAAGTCGCCCACTGGAGATTGGGATAACGGCGTTTGTTGCCGGTGGGATTGAATTTAGTAGCCCGGACCCTGTTTGAGTAGTGTCCGCCAATAATTGTTCCCTTATCGCAGATTGGACATACTTTGGCCATAATGATGCCAATGTTATCATATATGGTAATCGTCCGCAACAAATTTTATTTATAATCAACCATTAGTATCGCGCTATGGATATCATCCAGCTTTTTTATATAGTCATTCTTATTTTCTCGGTCATTGTACACGAGGTTGCTCACGGTTATGCCGCTGATTATCTGGGGGACCCGACGGCCCGCCTGCAAGGCCGTCTGACATTAAATCCGGTTCCCCACATTGACATGCTGGGGTCAATTATTTTACCGGCCCTTCTGATTTTTTCTCAAGCCGGGTTTGTCATCGGTTGGGCCAAGCCGGTACCATACAATCCTTATAATTTGAAGAACCAGAGGAGCGGAACGTTCATTGTGGCCATTGCCGGCGTATTTACGAATTTTCTCATCGCCCTATTTTTCGGTTTACTTGTCCGATTTAGCGGAGAACTGGGAATCGGATCGCAAGCATTCTTGGAAATCGCCAGTATGGTTATATTCGTTAACGTTTTGCTCGGTGTTTTCAACTTGATTCCCATCCCGCCGCTGGACGGTTCCAAGGTTCTTTTTTCGCTTCTTTCTCCGACTCTCTACTATATAGAGGAATTCTTGAGTCGTTATTCAATAATCTTACTGATTCTTCTTATTTTTTTCCTTTGGAGACTCGTTCTGCCGCTCGTATATTTTCTATTCGCCCTTTTTTCCGGCGTTTCTTTGGGTATTCTGAATATTTAGATTTTGAAAATTATTAGAGTATTTAAGAGGTTTTTGCGGCCCATTTAACATTTGGCTTATTCCTCGGGGGTGTTCGGGGTCCTCAAATTCGTACTCACTCGCAAATAGCCCGTGAACAAAATTAGGACTTGCTTTTTTTGTATGACAATAGTAAAGTAGGTGCTATTATCCCCGAATGGGGACGTTTAGTTT
>JBBTTL010000043.1:1261-4962 GCA_038064275.1 Patescibacteria group bacterium
TTGTATGACAATAGTAAAGTAGGTGCTATTATCCCCGAATGGGGACGTTTAGTTTTACCCGCCAAAATTTTCTGGGGGGGAGTAACTAAACAATGTTTAGAAACAAAGTAAGATAATTTGCTGTGCCTCCCGGCTGGTTATCAAGAAAATTTAGGAGGGTAAATGCCGACAATTAATCAGCTGGTAAAAAGAAAAAGAACCAAAGTGTCCCGACGTTCCAAGGCGGTGGCTTTGGGGCGTGGATTTAATTCAATAAAAAATCGCCCCGTTTACTATCCGTCGCCATTCAAGCGCGGGGTGTGCACTAAAGTTACGACCACAACTCCGAAAAAACCGAACTCGGCCCTGCGTAAAATAGCTCGCGTCAGGTTGACTAATGGAATGGAAGTAACGGCCTATATCCCCGGGATTGGACACAAGCTTCAGGAGCACTCGGTGGTGGTCATTCGCGGCGGGCGGGTCAAAGATTTGGCGGGAGTGCGTTACACAATAGTGCGCGGACGCCTTGACGCCACCGAGGTTGAAAACAGAAAACAGGGACGGTCGCTTTATGGGGCGAAGAAACCAAAAAAGAGTAAAAAGTAGTCAATAGTGATTTCCGCCAAAGGCGCCTGCCCGTCCGTCAGGCGGGGATCAGCCTCTGGCTGAAGCGTTAGTTAAGAGAAAAAAACAAAAACTTGAAACTAAAAAACAAAACTTTTAAAAAATGAGGCGAAAAGTAAAAAACAGAAACATAGTAAAGCCCGACCTATCATACAATTCTACTAAGGTCGGTAAGTTTATTAACTATATTATGGAAGAGGGGAAGAAAAATACCGCCCGTAAAATCGTTTACGGAGCTTTTGACATCATAAAAGAGAAACAAAAAGGAGCAGAGCCGCTTATGGTGTTTGAGATGGCCCTCAAGAACGCGGGTCCTGTTATGGAAGTGCGCTCGCGGCGCATCGGCGGGGCCAACTATCAGGTGCCCCGCGAAGTGAGGCCGGAGCGAAAATTTATGCTTTCTATGCGCTGGATAATTGAAGCAGCCCGGGCGGGCAAAGGAGCACCGATGAAAGAGCGGCTGGCCAATGAACTAATGCTTGCCGCCAAGAACGAAGGCACAGCCATCAAGAAAAAAGAAGACACCCATAGAATGGCCGAGGCCAACAAGGCTTTTGCCCACTTCACCTGGTAGACAAAACGTTTTTTATTACTTAAATTTTAATTGAGTGTAGATTTTGTATGCAACGCGACTATCCATTAGAAAAAGTTCGTAACTTTGGCATTATTGCCCACATTGACGCGGGGAAAACCACTACCACCGAGCGTGTTTTGTATTACACCGGCGTGTCGCACAAAATCGGCGAAGTGCACGAAGGCACTACCGTCATGGATTGGATGGAGCAGGAGCGCGAGCGTGGCATTACCATAACTTCGGCCGCCACGACCTGTTTTTGGACGCCGACCCACGACAAAGAAAACAAAGACCTCAAACATCGTTTTAATATTATTGATACGCCCGGACACATTGATTTTACTATTGAAGTGAAAAGAAGTCTGCGCGTTTTAGACGGGGCGGTAGTGGTTTTTGACGGCGTGGCCGGAGTGGAGCCGCAGTCCGAGACTAACTGGCGCTATGCCGACGACGCCAAAGTACCGCGCGTTTGTTTTATAAACAAACTGGACCGCACCGGCGCCTCGTTTGAACATTCCTATAAAACTATTTTGGAGCGCCTTTCCAAAAAGGCGGTGCGGCTGCAAATCCCTATCGGCTTGGAAGAGAAATTTGAGGGAGTGGTTGATTTACTTCGGATGAAAGCATATCACTTTGAAGGCGAAATGGGCATGCAGGTAGTTGAAGGTGAAATTCCAGAAAATTTGAAAGCAGATGCCGAAAAATATCACCATGAGCTTGTTGAGAAAATTGTTGAAAACGACGATGAAGCCATGCATGAGTACCTTGCCGGAAAAACCATTCCATTTGAACGTTTGAAAAAAATTTTGCGCAAGGCGGTTATTGTGAATGAAATCTTTCCGGTTTTTGCCGGTTCGGCTTTAAAAAACAAAGGAGTGCAATTGGTGCTTGATGCGGTGGTTGATTATCTGCCTTCCCCGCTTGATATTCCTAAGGCCATAGGCCTTGACCCTCACACCGATGAGGAAATTGCGCGCAGTGCTTCCGACGACGAGCCGTTTTCCGCGCTTGCTTTCAAACTTCAGTCCGATCCATTTGTCGGACAGCTTACATATTTTCGCGTCTATTCGGGGACGCTTGAGGCGGGTTCATATGTGTTGAACACCAGAACCGGGGGGAAAGAGCGCGTCGGGCGAATTCTGCGTATGCATGCCAACGACAGAGAAGAAGTAAAAAAAGTGTTTGCCGGAGAAATTGCCGCCGCGGTGGGGCTGAAAGACACCAGAACTTCCGATACGCTCTGTGACGAAAATAATCCGATTATTCTTGAAAAAATAATAATACCAGAACCGGTTATCTCGCTTAGAATTGAGCCGAAAACAAAAGCCGACCAAGAAAAAATGGGCGGGGCTCTTTCACGGCTTTCTCAAGAAGACCCCACTTTCCGCGTTACCACAGACGCCGAGACAGCCGAAACAGTCATTTGGGGGATGGGCGAACTCCACCTTGAAATCATAGTTGACCGCATGAAGCGCGAGTTTGGCGTGGGAACATCCGTCGGCAAGCCGCAAGTGGCTTACAAAGAAACCATTACCAAAGAGGCCGAAGCGGAAGGCAAATATATCAAGCAATCGGGCGGGCGCGGACAGTATGGACACGTACGCATTCGCATCAAGCCGATGGACAAAACCGCAGATATTGAGGATTTGCCTAAAAATACCAAGCGTTCGGAAAATATGGAATTTGTAAACGCCATCAGGGGCGGAGTAATTCCTACTGAATTTATTCCGGCGGTGGAGAAAGGCCTCAAAGAAGGAATGGAGCGCGGCGTGCTGGCGGGCTACAGGATGGTGGATGTTTCCTGCGAGCTTTACGACGGCTCATACCACGACGTGGACTCTTCTGAAATTGCTTTCAAGGTAGCAGCCTCACAGGCACTTCAAGATGCCGCTCGCCGAGCCGGGCCGGTGATTCTTGAGCCGATTATGAAAGTTGAAGTAGTGGTGCCGGATAAATTCATGGGCGATGTTACAGGAAATCTTTCCGGCAGGCGCGGGCAGATAGAAGGAATGGAGGACAGGGCCATGAACAAAGCCATAAAAGCCCTGGTGCCTCTATCGGAAATGTTCGGCTATGCCACCACTCTCCGCTCTATGACCGAAGGCCGGGCCACTTTCACTATGGAGTTCTCAAGTTACGCGATTGTGCCAAAAAACGTGGCGGATACAATAATTGAAGAGAGAAAATAAAGATAGGGGTTAACGTTTAGGGTAGGGGGTATAGTGAATAAAAAATCGCCAAGGGATAACCCTTGGCGATTTTTGTTGTCTCAAAAGAAACCCCCGCCGGCGGCGGGGGGGGGGTATGGGAAAAATATCTTAAAGGGTTTCCACCAAGGCCTTGATTGCCTTGGCTTCCACCGGACTTCTGTCCGGGGACTTGTTGTACACCATCCACATCGCGTCCACATCCTTGCGCGCGACGGCATCGGCAAGCGATTCTTCGTACCACGCAAGTATCGCCTCCAACGCCTTGGCTTCCACCGGACTTCTGTCCGGGGACTTGTTGTACACCATCCACATCG
>JBBTTL010000043.1:5062-5558 GCA_038064275.1 Patescibacteria group bacterium
CGTCCACATCCTTGCGCGCGACGGCATCGGCAAGCAGTCCCCCAAATTCCCCATGAACGTTATGGTCGATTCCGAATGCAGAGCAAACGGTCCTTACGTTCAACCCGAGCTTTCCAGCGGCCAGTATTGCATCCGCCTCGTCGCGTATCTTCACGTTTCCTCCTCGCCCGCTGTTGCGGGGGTGTTTGGTTAACAACCTTGAACTTGGTACTGTACTTTTCTTACCTTATCACGGTAAGATTATCTTGTCAACTCCAAGGGTAAGCTGGATTCAAGTGGGTTACCGATGCCCTATATTCAGACGGCTTGAATTTATTGTTTGACGGTCTTGTAATAGCCGGAATTGCAATGGCGTGGTTCTATTTTGATAGATTTGAGTCTTAATTCAAACAAAAAATCCCCGCCGCGGCGGGGATTTTTTGTTTAAGAAACTCAAAAGGTTTACATTGAAGGCGTACCGCAAGCTTTGCAATTTGCCTTGTGGGTGACGACTTCG
>JBBTTL010000044.1:0-2378 GCA_038064275.1 Patescibacteria group bacterium
TTACATTGAAGGCGTACCGCAAGCTTTGCAATTTGCCTTGTGGGTGACGACTTCGTAGATGGCCGCGAGACCAATCAACAGGTAGATGATTGTCACAACAATCGGCCACGAACCAAGAATCATTTCTACTACGTTAAAGCCAAGCGCAGACAATCCCAAGTTCAAACCTCCCACAACGAGAAGAATGAAGGAAACTATGTGTAATTTGCTCATTTTGTAATATATTAAAACTAATAAATCTCAAATGACCTTTGTCCAAATTATACCCCATCGCTGACAGTAAGTTATACACAGTGTGGTTTTTACTAATTTTTCTGATCATATCTAATACAGGGGCTTATACACTTTTTACACAGGGGGGTAACCTCCTAGAGCTTAACTAGCTGGACAAACTGTTGACAATTGCTTTTGCTTTGTTAGTATATTCTACATACGCAAAGTTGCGTTGTTTTCTTTTGATTAAATAAAAGAAGTCGAAAAATTGGGGCATACCCCTATTATTAGAAGATAAAACTAAAAATGTAAAAGTAAAAACTAAAAAATAAATACAACCCATAAAGTATTGGGGGAGAGTATTTACTTTAACTTTTTATTTTTAAATTTTAAATTTACACCATGGCAGAAGAATTTAAGAGAGATAAGCCCCACATGAATGTGGGCACCATCGGTCACGTTGACCACGGCAAAACGACCCTGACGGCCGCTATCCTTCATGTTCTTGATATGAATAAGGACAAAGGATACGGCGCTCGGGTTGAAGGTGTAGACAATATTGACAACGCTCCGGAAGAAAAAGCGCGCGGCATTACTATTGCTCTTCACCATTCGGAATACTGGACGCCCAAGCGCCACTATGCGCACATTGACGCTCCCGGCCACGCCGACTACATCAAGAACATGATTACCGGCGCCGCTCAAATGGACGGAGCGATTATCGTGGTAGCCGCCACTGATGGCGTGATGCCGCAGACTAGAGAGCACGTTCTTTTGGCGCGCCAAGTCGGCGTTCCAAAAATTGTAGTGTTTCTTAATAAGTGCGATATGGTAGACGACAAAGACCTGATTGACCTGGTGGAAGAGGAAGTGCGCGAACTCCTTACCAAACAAGGATTTGATGGCGCAAACACGCCGGTAGTCCGAGGTTCCGGACTAAAAGCCCTTGAATCAAAATCGGCAGATGACGCTTGGGCCCAAAAAGTTCTTGAGCTTGTGAACACACTTGATTCATATATTCCACAGCCGGAGCGCGAAGTTACCAAGCCGTTTTTGATGCCAGTTGAAGATATTTTTTCAATTGAAGGACGAGGTACTGTAGTAACCGGACGAATTGAAAGAGGCACCGTTAAGGTGGGCGAGGAAATTGAACTTGTCGGTATCAAGCCAACCGCAAAGACGACAGTAACCGGCATTGAAATGTTCAACAAATCACTGCAGGAGGGCATTGCCGGTGACAACGCCGGAGTGCTTCTCCGCGGCACCAAAAAGGAAGACATTACCCGTGGCCAGGTTCTGTCCAAGCCGGGAAGCGTCACTCCGCACACCGATTTTCAAGCGGAGGTATACATTTTGAAAAAGGAGGAGGGCGGACGCCACACCCCGTTCTTCAACGGCTATAAACCGCAATTCTATGTTCGCACTACGGACGTAACCGGCGAAGTAACATTGGCGGAAGGCACGGAAATGGTTATGCCCGGGGACACAATCACATTCAAAGTTAAACTCGTCGTTCCGGTTGCCCTTGAAGAAAAACAGCGCTTCGCTATCCGTGAAGGCGGAAAGACCGTCGGGGCGGGAGTGGTTACGAAAATTACAGCATAATATCGCGATACTAATCAACGAATTCATGCTAATGATACGAATTGTTGTGTGGTTTGCATTTATTTGAAGATTAGTATGCATTAGTATATTGGCATCGCGCTACAATGGTTACCAAAACAACAAAAACCAAAGAACCCAAAGTAAAAAAGGCGGAAAAGGCGGAGAAAAAAGCGCCCGTAAGGACAAAAGTGGTGGCCAAAAAAGTGGCGCCAAAAGTCGTGGAAGAGATTCAAAAACTCCGTATTCGCGTGCGCGCCTATGAAAATAAAGTGCTTGACCTTTCGGTCAAGCAGATTATGGACACAGCCTTGCGCTATGATGCCAAGATTTTAGGACCGGTTCCGCTTCCGACGGAAATCAAGAAATACACAGTCAACAGAGCGGCTTTCATCTACAAAAACGCCCGAGAACAATTTGAGATGAGAATCCACAAACGCTTGATTGACATAGTCAATCCAAGCGCCAAAGTTATTGAGGCTCTGACAAACCTATCTCTCCCCTCCGGCGTGGATATAGATGTGAAGATGCTGTAAATCAAGAAGCCAAATGAAAAATTCCCC
>JBBTTL010000045.1:0-8982 GCA_038064275.1 Patescibacteria group bacterium
GAAATATCCCAATTTGAAATATGGTTTTTCGGCCCGAAAAGACGGCTCAATGCATCGGCATTTTGAGAAGGGTAACCGAGAAAGGTATTTTCAAAAGATAGGTATTGATTCCGCCCGAGTGGTAACCTCCGATCTGGTTCATGGAGCAGGGGTGGTGATAGTTTCGGATGAAGAAGCGGGAACTATGGTCGCGGATACCGATGGATTGATAACGAATACGAAAAATCTGTTTCTTTCGGCGACCGGTGCGGATTGTTTCATTCTTTATTTTTATAATCCCGAAAAGAATGCGATTGGTATTATCCATGCCGGATGGCGCAGTCTTCTTGCGGGAATAGTAAAAAACGCGACCAATGCAATGGTTTTAAGTTTCGGAACGGTTCCGCGGGAACTTCTCGTGGGGATCGGGCCCGGTATACGACAGTGTCATTTTGAAATAAGCCGAGAAAATAAGAATAAATACGAGAAGTATCCCGAGCTTGTGCTTGAAAGGGATGGAAAATGCTTTGTTGACTTGCCGGGAATTATAAAACTTCATTTTCGGGAGGGTGGGGTCAAAGATTGGCATATTGAGGACAGCAATGTGTGTACCTATTGCGACGAGAATGAGTATTTTTCTTACCGTCGGGACAAACCCAAGGAAGTTGAGCCAATGGTTGGGCACATCGGGCTGGTATGAGTTTTGGAAGATTGATTCTGGGCCAAGCGGAAGAATAGAGATAAAATTTTTACATGAAGAAATCTATTTTAATTTACGGCGCCACGTCTCTGGGTTCGCCGGAATTCTCGGCTGATTTGCGCTGGAGAACAGGCGGTTACGACGTGCCGGATTCGGTTTTCTTTTTTGAAATGGAAGGCAAAAAGATTTTAATGCTATCGTCGCTTGAGATAGAAAGAGGGAAACACGAAGCGAAAGTGGACGAGGTGGTTTTTCTTGATAAGTATGCCGAAAAAGGGCGTCTTGAAAATCTGCCCGCCGTTGTCGTTTTTCTAAAGGAGCGCAAAGTGGAGGAGGTCATTGTTCCCGAAACTCTCCGTTTTTCACTCGCCAAGAGTTTACTCCCTCATTTCAGCGTAAAAATAAAAGAACGGCCGTTTTATCGCGAGAGGGCGATTAAAACAGAAAACGAGATTAAAGAAATTGAAAAAGCCCAAAGTGCTGTGGAGATAGCATTATATGAAGGAATGGGATTTCTTAAAAAATGTTTGGTAAGGGGAGATTTATTATTTCACACTAAGTTTTCGGATACTCCCGTTAATTCGCATCATTTGCGAAAAATTATTGACGATGCGCTTTACCAGCGAGGATATTTAGGAGTTGAAACCATTGTTGCTTGCGGAGAAGAAGCGGCTGACCCGCACTCTAAGGGCTATGGCAATTTAAAACCTAGAGAGCCGATTGTGATTGATATTTTCCCGCGCTCCCTTCTAACGCTATATTTCGCCGACCAGACCCGTACTGTTTTCAAGGGTGAACCGGATGAAAAAACAAAACGGATGTACAATACCGTCCTTCTTGCACAGGAGGTGGCCATAAGGGAAGTAAAAAGCGGAGCGGATGGCAGTAAAATTGAAAAGAAGGTCAGAGATTTTTTTGAGGCGAAGGGTTATCCCGCGGTTTTAGACAAACAGCCCGTAAGCGGGTTCATTCATAGTTTGGGGCACGGTGTCGGCGTTGATATTCACGAGGAGCCGAGCATAAGCGCAAGTAAAAAATCAGTATTGGAGGAGGGAAACGTGGTTACAATAGAACCCGGTCTTTACTATCACCAAGAAACAGAGACAATTCCTCGGTGCGGAATTCGTATTGAAGATATGATTTTGGTGGCGGATAAAGGCAACAGAAATCTTACAAATTTTCCCAAGTCGCTTAGTGATATGATTATTGAGTAATGGAGTAGTATTAAGTATTAAGGAAAAAGAGCGAAAAATAGTCCCTCAAAAAAGTCGAGGTTTTTAAGGAAAGATGATATAATATAGCGTATGTTTAAAAAAATCGTAAAAATTTTTGACCATTTGGAGGACCGCGTTCGCGGAAAATTGAGCCATTACCCGATTACTTATGCCATTATCGCCGGAGTCAGCATCGTGCTTTTTTGGCGCGGTGTTTGGCATACTGCCGACATGTTCTCGTTTATGACCGGCCCCGTATCGCTTCTTTTAAGCGTCGTTATTCTTCTTATTACCGGGCTTTTTGTTTCGTTCTTTATCGGCGACGACATTATTATCGCCGGCATTAAGCGGGAGAAAAAATTAGCCGAACGCACCGAATCAGAAATTGAAACCGAAAAAGAGGAGCTTGATGACATGCGTGAAACCATGAGAAAGATGGAGCGTGATTTGGAAGAGATAAAGAATAAAATAATAAATAAATAATTCGGACAATTTTTACATATTATGAAACTTTTGGCCAAGTGGTTAATAGGAAGCGCGTCTCTCCTTGTCGCTCCATACATAATTCCCGGCATATCAATTTCTAATTTTTATAGCGCCCTTGTGGCGGTTTTCATTTTGGGAATTTTGCATATCACTATTCGGCCTATATTGCTTTTTTTCACATTGCCGATAAATATGCTCTCCCTCGGACTTTTTTCTTTGGTGGTGAATGCTATTATTTTTTGGTTTCTTTCAACCATAGTCAAAGGACTTCAGGTTGATGGGTTCGTGGCCGCGTTTCTGGGCGCGCTTTTTGTATCGGCGGTAATGTTTATTACCGACAAGATTTTGCGGAATGAAGAATAAATTTTTATGAAGTCCGGACTACTCTCAATCATTTCGTTTTTTTCGGCTCACAGCGTCGCCGCGTACGTCGCCCTCTTTTTCGCCATGGTTGTGGAAGGGGAGACACTTCTGATTGTTGCGGGAGTGCTGTCGCATATCGGGGCATTGAATTATTTTTATGTGATTTTAGTTGCCTTTCTCGGGGTGATGGTTGGCGATGTTCTGTGGTACTCTCTAGGGCTTCTTTTGCGGCATAAAAATTTACCGAAGTTTGTAGAGACGCTGGTCGTTATGGCCGAGCGGGTAGTTGATAAATTATTGCCCCATTTTAAGACAAAGCCGGTAATTTCACTGATATTGGCGAAGTTTATTTACGGCACGAATCATGCCACCCTGATTTTATCAGGACTCATGAAAATGGATTTTCGGATTTTTATAAAGGCGGAGCTTTTGGCTTCGGTTATATGGGTGCCCATCTTTGCCTCTCTGGGATACTTTTTTGGTTATGCCGCCATTCAATTCAGCCAGCGAATCAGCATATTCTTTTTATTAATTCTTATCTTTATTGTAAGTTTTATCGCACTCCAGCGACTTTTTTCCTTCTATTACGAGAATAAGAAAGATAAAATTTAAGCCATTGTTTTTCTTCCACATACTTAATACTTAATACTTCATACTACCCGCCATGTCTTTCATCGATGAACTAAAACTCCATATATCCGCGGGAAAGGGCGGTGACGGCGTGGTGCGTTTTCGCCACGAGAAAGGGAAAGACCATGCCGGTCCCTCGGGTGGCGACGGCGGGCGGGGCGGCAATGTTTATATCACGGGTACACGAGCACACCACTCCTTGTCGCATTATAAAAACATTAAAGTTCTTTCCGCCCCCGCTGGCGGGGGCGGTATGAAAAACAGTTTGCACGGAAAAAACGGTGCCGATTTGATTTTGAGTTTTCCCGTGGGGACAATTTTAATAAATCTCGCCACCAAAGAAGAAATATCTATTGATAAAGAAGGGGAAAAAGTATTGTTTTTGAAAGGGGGCGGAGGCGGTTACGGCAATGAGCAATTCAAGAGTTCCACTAATAGAACACCCAAAGAAAGAACCCTCGGAAAACCGGGAGAAGCGGGGGATTATTTCGTTGAACTTCGCCTGTTCGCCGATGTCGGACTTATCGGTTTGCCAAATGCCGGTAAAACCAGTTTCTTAAATGTTATTACTAAAGCAAAAGGGACAGTGGCGGAATACCCCTTTACCACCCTAGAGCCCAATTTGGGCGACATGCACGGATTTATTATTGCCGATGTCCCCGGGCTTATAGAAGGGGCGAGTGTTGGCAAGGGCCTGGGACATAAATTCTTGCGCCACATACGGAGGACAAAAACGCTGGTCCATCTTATCTCCCTTGAAAACAAAAACATCGGGAAGGCCTATGGCGTGGTGAGGAAAGAACTTGGAAATTATGACGAGACGCTTATGGATAAGGATGAGATAGTTATTCTCACCAAAAGCGATATGGTGGACAAAAAAACGCTTGCCGCCCAAATGAAAAAAATAAAAACACTCGTCCCCCGGGCATACTCTCTTTCATTATATGACGACGCTTCTATAAAAAATCTTGTGGACGTATTGATAAAGTTATTGCGAAAATCCGAGAATGGGTAGCCCGCTGTGGCTTGTAAGTTGGACGATAATTGTGCTAGGTGTACCAAACTATTCGTGTCAAGATTTGTTTTAATATAACGGTCGTGTTGTTATAACAAATTAATAAAAGCCGTGGTATTGTTATAATAAATATAATAAATGACTAACATAAGTCTCGAAGCAAATCTCAAGAGCAAGATTAGGAGGTCTAAGATTCAAAAAATAATATTGAACTCTCTCTACGCGGCTGGCGTACTAAGCATGGCGGTACTTGCCCCTAATGCGCTTTCTATATTAAAGCAATTTGACCGTGGAAAAACGAGGAGCACAAATCCGAAATATCTAGTCAACAACGCAATTAATCGCTTGCGTAAAAAAGGGTTAGTTGTGTGGGAAGAAACCGCGCACGGAGTTTTTTTGCGACTAACCGCGGAGGGGAAGCGAACGATTTATACGCTCGAGAAAAATGAATTTAAACTACTAAAGCCCAAAAAATGGGACGGAAGATGGAGAATTATTATATTTGATATACGCGAGACGCGCAGAGGAACAAGAGACAAGTTTCGGAGGACACTGTCGCAGATAGGATTTCTAAAACTTCAACACAGCGTTTGGGTTTATCCATACGACTGCGAGGAGCTTATGGCGCTTATCAAGGCGGATTTCAAGGTAGGCAAAGATATTCTGTACATTATCGCCGATTCAATAGAGAACGATCGGTGGATAAGAAATTATTTCGGCGTATAAAAAATGTGAAACCCCAGACTTACGGCTGGTTTATGGCCGTAAAAGTATTTGTTATAAGTTAACGGTCGTGTGGTTATAACAAAAGTTTTGACTCTCGTTTTTTAATAAGATAATATCAAGACAAAAGGAATAACTCCCATAAAGCAACAATTGGGCTGGAAATCCACCCCAGTAGAAAAGCGAACCTGCCTGCCGGCAAGGCAGGGCTTCCTACGGGGCAAGCGCGAAACTATATATATCAATGAAATATATCCCTACAATTGGCTTAGAAATACACGCTGAGTTAAAAACGCGGTCGAAAATGTTCTGTGGGTGTAAGAATGACCCCGAGGAGAAGTCCCCAAACGTCAATATTTGCCCGATTTGCATGGCTCATCCGGGGGCCCTGCCGGCGATTAACAAAGAGGCGGTAAAACATGTCGTCAAAACAGGACGCGCCCTAGGCGGCGCTATTGCCGACTTCACCGAATTTGACCGCAAGAATTATTTTTATCCCGATATTCCGAAAGGCTATCAGATTAGTCAGTATAAATATCCGATTGTTTCCGAAGGGAACTTAAATGGTATTGAAATAACGCGCGTACACCTTGAAGAAGATACGGCGACAAGCAAACATGACCGAGGAGAGTATAGTTTGTTGGATTTTAATCGCGCCGGAATTCCGCTTATGGAGCTTGTAACCGAGCCGGTGATACATGACGCGGAAACCGCCGTGCGGTTCGCAAAAGAGTTGCAACTTCTTTTGCGTTATCTTGGAGTTTCAGGTGCTAATATGGAAAAAGGAGAGATGCGCGTGGAAGCGAATATTTCGGTTAGCAAAACCGATTCTTTCGGCACAAAAGTTGAAGTGAAAAACCTGAACTCTTTTAAGGTGGTTGAGAAAGCGATTGAGTACGAAATAAAAAGACAAAGTGAAAAGCTAGAGAGGGGAGAGAAAATCGTCCAAGAAACAAGAGGTTGGGATGAAGATAGAGAGGAAACATTTTCACAGCGCGAGAAAGAAAGCTCGCACGACTACAGATATTTTCCCGACCCCGATTTGCCGAAGCTGAAATTAAGCGAACTTTCCGAATTTTCTGCCGAAGTATTGAAAAAAGAAATTCCCGAACCGCCCTGGGATAAGCGCAGACGCCTCACAGAAATTTTGGGAATAAAAAATGAAGCGGCCGAAATTTTTGTAACTGATTCTCGCCTCGGAAATTTTTTTGATGAAGTGGCGGGGAAACTGGCGGGAAGGAAAGAAGCGATTTTGCTTGCTTCAAATTATATTACATCCGATATAACTTCAATTTTAAAAAATGAAGACAACAATATACCGACAGTTGATTCTTTCGTGTCACTTGTAAAAATGTTGGAAGAAAAAGTTGTGTCATCCAGAGGGGCAAAAGACATTTTGGCGATTATGTGCAGAGAGGGCGGAGAGCCGAATAAAATTGCCGAGAAAGGAGGGCTTCTTCAAAAGAGCGACCAGAGCGAAATTATACTTATTGCAAAAAAGATTTTGGGTGACAACGAAAAAGTTGTTGCCGAATTTAAGGCCGGGAAAGAGAGCGCTCTCCAATACCTGATTGGACAGGGAATGCGCGCCAGCCGCGGATCTGTCAACCCCCAAATGCTAAAAAAAACCTTTCTCTACCTCCTAAAAGAAAATTAAATTTTATCGGCGGACTGCCGTTCCGCCGACTTCGGTTTTATGGAAAAAAGAGCCCAAAAGGGGTGTTTCATGAAACACTTAAAAAGCCGAGATACGTTGAAAAATATAGAAAAGCGAAATATCCGGTGATATTTTTCTAAAATCGCTCCATTCCCATTTCCGATTTTTTCTCAAGCGGCCCCCGGAGTGAAAATTTTTATCGTTTTCTTGAGAGGCAATTATTCCCGGTCGCCCCTTTTTGATTTTAGAATGGTTTCATCAAGCAATCATTGATTATATTGGCCAGTTTATTTTTGGGGCTCGTTTTTTCGTCACGGATTTTTCCGAGATTTTGCCGACAAAAGTATTTTGGGCGTGGTTTTCTCCCCAAATTATCGGTTTCATGAAACTTTTCGCCGCCCCGGCGATTTTTTTTGAAAATTTTTTTTTAGACGCGGTTTGGCCATGAAATTTTCGTCTCGGACAGCCGAGTTATCCACAGCCATAAGCGCATTTTTAAAATTTAGAGCATCTCGCTCCGTATAATGTGGTCAATTAAAAATGACTACTGGAGATATATATTTTGGAGACAAAAAATTCATTTCATCGCGCAATGCCGCGACGCTTACCAGATACGCAACCGACTACATCGGCCAGCTTTGCAGACGAGAAAAAATTATCGGAAGACTGGTGGGAAATACTTGGTACGTTGAAGAGTCATTTTTACTTGAACATCTTGCAAAAAACGGCCTGACCTCAAAGCATCACGGGTTAAGAAGTTCCGGTTCCGAAGGGCCGCCGTTATTTGAGCATATTGCCAAAAATGTGGAAGCCCCAAAGCATCACGGGTTAACGAGTTTCGGTGACATGATTAATTCCGAGGAAAAAATCGGTAACGCCGACATTTATGCCAATAGCGCTGATTTAGAAAAAAGTGAATCTAGACTAGTTTTAAAATCAGATGAAAGAGCGGAAGAAGTAAATTTAAGTGAACCACTATTTCCTCCGCTAAAGAAAGATAAACCGATTGAAGTTGAAATACCTAAAAAAGAATTTCAAATTGAAAATCATGAACCAATTTTTGTTCAACCCGAAGCCGAAGAATTAGTTAGCCGTTCAATAACGCGTTCCCCATTCGTTTCCGCGGAATTATTTTCTAAACTGGCGACGATGACTCTTAGTGTGGCCATTGCTTTTTCCGGATATCAACTGATGAGCGGCAATGTAAAAATTTCTTCTCTTCTGCCGAACCAAGCATCGCTTGCGGCAACACTTTCTTCGCAGATAGGGGATTTGTCGCAAACGATTAGAAAAGATATTGCCAGAATATCAGAACTGTCTCAAAAATCGGCGGCATTGCTTTCCGGCGGCAACCGGTTTTTCTCTCCGGATTTCGCTTATCGCAATTTGTTCACAGATGAAAAAATTTCTAAATCTATGGATGAGAGCGCCGCCAGAAAAAAAGAAACGGCCACTCCGTCACGCGAAGGGGGATTGGCATACTCAATTGAACCCCTTAAAGAAATTTTCTTAAAAATCGGTGACAGAATTAATTCAAAAATTATAATTTCCGATGGGGGCATTTATTTGGATTACGAAAAAGAGGATTTCGCCGCCCTCTTTGGGCCGAACACAGTTATTCACCGTCCGGCAAAAGCAGGCCTGCCCGCTGCCTCGTTTTTTCCTTACACTGAAATTACTCAAGAACTTAATAAACTGCTGGGCTTGCTTAAATTGGGGGCATCTCAAATCGGGTCTCTTTTTAGCGATACCATTGACCGCTTTGCCAACTTTTTATCCGCCGGAATCAGGATTGTTTTCACAACTATTGTCCCCGCCGAGAAATTAAACGATTTCCAAGAAGAACCCTCTCTTGCCGACCAGATTGCTCAAATCAAAAAAGAAATAGCTTCACTTAAGCCACAATTTATCACTGTTTCAGGAGGGGTGCCGCAAAATGTTATTGAAAGGATTACTCCGACGCCTTATCAGGGCCGGAGCCCCGACCAGAGCGTCGGGGTTGAAAAAACTATTTTTAAAACCAGCGCATCAGGAACATCGCAAGACGACTTAAACAAGCTGGAGAATTCTCTCAAGGCCGAAATCTATCGCGTAGCCTCAAACGCTTCTTCCCAAAACGCCGCAACCTATCAAGTGGTAGCATTAACCAACCGCATCAACCAACTGGCCAACCTCGCCATCAGCGGAGCCACCATTACCGGCTCAACATTTGCCG
>JBBTTL010000046.1:0-1181 GCA_038064275.1 Patescibacteria group bacterium
ACTTAATACTTAATACTTAATACTTAATACTTAATACTACCCTTTTGACTTTCCCCATGTCCTATATATAATGGACACATATTTTTTTGGGAAAAATTTTATAAAAGACAACATGGAGAACAAAAAAGACATTAAGAGACAAGAGGGGGGCAATAAATTGATAAAGGACGATACTTCTTCTTCTGAAATCCTTAATTTCAATGATAATAATGGTTTTTATTCCTTAATTCTGAAAAGGATGGAAAAACTCGGAACGGCGTCTTATATGATTACGGACCATCTAGATGACGCAGAACCAATTAAGGTTAGCATACGGACATGCGCCCTCGCTCTTTTAAAGGACATGTATAGTCCCGAATATCATATTGGGAAAAAGCACAAAAAAGAAAAGACCATCTCCACCCTAATTTGCATTGAACAGATATTGACCCTTTTTGATATAGCCCACATTTCAAGGATGATATCCACAGGCAATCACGCTGTCATTGTGCGCGAGTTTTCAATATTTCGTAAAGCAGTAGAAGATTTAATCAAAACCGAAGAAAGTAGGATTGTATTTCCGGTTGACCTTTTCGCGACAAAAGAGGAAAGAGAGATGAAAGGAAATCCGCAGGATACATACTTCAACAGTAGGAACTTAGGTGACGGTAAAAACACTCATAAAGGACAGTTTGGAGGCAGCATCCTTTTGAAAAGCAGCCCTTCGCGTGTTTTTAACAATAAAAACAACATTAAGCCGAATAAAGAAGACAGAATGAACCTCATACTTAAACTTATAAAAAAAGACATGGATGTAAGCATAAAGGACATTCATAATCATTTTGCCGACTGCAGTGAAAAAACCATACAAAGAGAACTTGCCAAGATGCTTTTAAAGGGCCTGATTGTCAGAAAAGGGGACAAGCGCTGGAGCCGGTATTCCTTAAAGTAGTTTAGTAGCGTATAGCGAGTAGCGTTTAGTTAAAAAAGGCTCAAAATCAAGGTTTTTCTAATCTTAGCTCCCTTGCATTGACTAATCGCTACACACTATTCGCTAGTTTTTGACTTTTTCCATGTTTATGAGAAGATGGATAAGTCACCAAAAATGGCGGATAATCTTAAAATACAGGCTATTCCTGCCCGCCAATGCCAGCGTGATGTCGATGTTGGTTTTAATGACGGCAGCCTGACTGCCGTCATTA
>JBBTTL010000047.1:0-20702 GCA_038064275.1 Patescibacteria group bacterium
GAAGCGATAATCGTTTTTTGGGGTCAAGGGTGTGTGAATATTGGCCTATGAGCATATGATTGACTTGCCCGCCTAAATTTCGGAAAAATTGGGGGGTGAATAAAAATTTTGGCGGGAATTTCTTTTATCGCTCGCCCCACTCTATCCCACTCAATCGCAATTATAGTCCACTTTGTCCCACAAGACAAACAAGAGAGTTATCCACAGGGCACCTTACAAGAGAAAAAGCCGCGTTGGAACGCGGCTTTTGTCCTTATATGTGTGAGTTTTTTGCTAAATACGAACTACAAATTCGGTCGCGCCGTGGGCCACTACTCGGTGCGGACCAAAGGCCACGAACTCTAGAAAAACTCGCTTCCGGCGACTGCGAATCTTTTCTTCTTCAGCCGTAACGATAAGCGATACCTTGATTACCTCGCCCGGATACACCGGAGCTATGAAATAAAGATGGACCTCTTTGGCGATAGGTCTTGGGTAGTATTCGGTGATGAACCCAACGGCGCGCGAACTAATGAACATTCCCGCCGCAATCGCGGCATCGAATCCTCCTTTTCTGGCTGAAGCATTGGAGCGATGAATATCGTTCTTATCGCCGGTAATCCGGCAAAAAAGCCGTATTGTTTCCTTTTTCACCAAAAACTCCCTTGACGCAAGAAGATATGGATAGTCGAACCTCTTCGATACATCATACGGTTCAAGAACTGTTGACATAGCAATCCCCCTCTGTGAACTACTTGGGTTTAAGTATCGGGAACAAAATCAATTCTTTTATGTTTTTAACATTTGTAAGTAGCATTGTCAAATTGACTGTTTGGGTGCCAGGCGCGCGTAAAACAAAAAGAGGCCGGGGAAACCCTGGCCTCTGAAGCTTGCTATATTCCACTTTATGCGCGAACGCATTTTTTTAGACATTTTTTCGGCACCGCAAAGTACCCGATAAAAACAGCGCGGGGGTCTTTGTGGGCAAACAAATGAAATACCCCAAGAGACATTTTGTCGGGGAGATAAAACGCTCCGCGGCATATGCCACCACTGACGAGGCCAAATAGCGCCTCGTCGTCTCCTACTTGTTCCAACACGTCATCAAGAGAACCGTCTGAAACGGGACGGCCGTCTATCATCACCGCTTCTGGGGGTTCATACGAGATCGTCATACTTATCCCCTAACTTTCTGCCGTCCGCGAAATGTACTATTATTTCCCGAGAGGTCAAAAGAAAAGATAAAACCCTTTCTTCTGACAAGACATAATATCCCTCAAAAACAAGCTCCGGGGCGTTCTGTACGGAAGAATGGAAAAACTCCAAAAATTCTTTACGCGGGAAAGAAATTACCAACCAATCCTTCCCGTCTCTTACAAGGCCGAGAAGAATCTCGCCATCTTCCACGCATTGCCAGATACGGTCCAAAAACTCCTCGGAAATGTGGCGCCCCTCTATCATTAACGCTTCCATGAGAAGATAGTTGTTTACGGCGCCCACTTGTACTTGCGATTCCTGCGGAATTGTCATTGCGCTTCTCCTGTTTTGGATAAGTGGGAAAAAAGAACAAAACCGGCCCTTCAGGGGTCGGTTTTGAGAAGTCAAAGAGTGAAAAAATTTACGACTTGATTCTTTGGCGCCTGAAAACAGACCCTTGCGAGAAGGTGCCAAAGAAAAAGAAAGACGCCCCGCGCGCTGTGTGCGGCAAAATGTGTAAAATGCGCGTGTCGTTTTTGTTCATATTGCCATTATGGGGTATACGCATAATATGTCAATGGCCGGCGGTTCTGTATCGTTTGCGCAACATCGGATGGTTGCGCGCCACCCTCAACTTGCTTAATGGCACAATAAAAACCCGCCACGTGTGGCGGGTTTTTCTCCGTTTCCCTACGGAGAAGATTCAGTGTGCTAAAAGATCCAATCCAACTCTTTTATTTCTACTGTGGTGAGAGTGGACTGGATCCAGAGAAGAGTTGCTACATTACGGGAACTGGAAACCCCCCCACTTCTGCCACATACGGTACACCTCCGATAATATATGGGTTTTGAAACCGTCGAGTACGCTGGATGAATATCAATGCTTACTCGCGATGGACCGCAGGGACAATCAAGCATCCGAGCAACCTCTTCCATCTTTTTTGCTGTCTTTGTTCTAATGAATCCGAACATGGGGCTCCTCCTTTGTGTTAAGCGCTATACAAATAAGTGCTCCGGTAGGCTTTCTAAAAGCCCCCTAAAATCATCCATTATTCCCTCTGGAACATGGGCATATTGGATGTGGACAAAACTAAACAAAGACTAACTCCGGCCCGAAAAAAAATCAAGCGACCCTACCTCGGCCGCATGGTCGGGAACAAAATAACGTCGCGGATGTTGTGCGTGTTTGTGAGAAGCATTGTCAGACGGTCAATGCCGATGCCTATTCCGCCGGCGGGCGGCATGCCGTATTCCATGGCTTCAAGATATTCCTCGTCCGAAGGAGAAATTTCTTTCTCTCCTTGGGCCCGCTTTTTTTCCTGCAATTCGTATCTTTGGCGCTGGTCAATCGGATCGTTTAGCTCCGAAAATCCATTGGCAATCTCAAGGCCGCCGATGACTAGCTGAAATCTGTCAATAAATGCCTCGTTTGTTTCGCTCTTTTTTGCGAACGGCGAGAATGACGCCGGAAAATCCGTAATGAAGGTCGGTTGGATAATCTTCGGTCGGCACATCTTCTTATAAATATTATCCATTATTTTTTCTATCGTATCAGACAGCTTCGTCTCAATGGCGAGCTGCTTGGCTTTAAGGGTCAATTCGGGAAGGGTGGCCTTGTCGGGATGAGAAATCAGGGCGTAGCGTTTCAGTAGGTCAAAGAACGACACCGCCGTAAATTTTTTTGAAAAGTCTATATTCCCGCCTTCGTAACCGATACTTCCGCTCTTTAAAATTTTTTTGATGACCGTTTTAATCATTTTCTCCGCAAAGGCCATTTGTTCATCCGCATCGCTATACGCTTCGTAATACTCAAGCATGGTAAATTCAGGATTGTGGGTCGCGTCTATGCCTTCATTTCTAAAATTACGCGACAATTCATAAACCTTTGAAAATCCGCCTACCAAAAGTTCTTTCAAATAAAGTTCGGGTGCAATACGAAGATAGAGATCAATATCAAGGGCATTGTGGTGTGTTTTAAACGGCTCGGCCAAGGCCCCGCCTGCCCGCGACTGAAGTATGGGCGTCTCAACTTCCAGAAATCCTTCTTTGTTTAAATATTCGCGAATTGACGCGACAAGAGAAGCACGCAATATAAATCGGCTTCTGGATTCGTCTGACATCAGGGTATCAAGATAGCGGCGTCTGAATCGCTCTTCAATATCTTGGAGGCCGTGCCATTTGTCCGGCAGCGGGCGCAGGCTTTTGGCCAGCATTTTCCAGTTTCGCCCTAAAATCGTTTTTTCTTTGCGTTTTGTGACAAAAAGAGAGCCCTTCACTTCAATAAAATCCCCGATGTCAACCGTGCCTGCAAAAAGCGTAAAATCTTTTTCACTAACCTCGTCTTTTTTTAAAAGCCCCTGAAAGGTTCCCGTGCCGTCAAATAGATTGAAGAACGTGAGCGCCCCCTGTCCGCGAATGGCCATCACTCGCCCAGCCAGCGTAATTCCGCCTTTTCGTTTTGAAAGCTTGGAAAAATTGTTTATAGCATTGGCAATTGTGAAATCTGGCGTAGATACAATTGGATATGGATTTACCCCGCCCTCTTTTAAAAGAGCCAGTTTCTTTAATCTTTCACTTCTTACTTCTTCAAGGGAAGCCATGGAATAGTTATTAGTTGTTAGTCTATAGTTAATTAGTAATGGGAAGATTCAATTTAACTCATCACTAAACGCTAATCGCTCTTCGCTAGTTCAAATTACTCAATATCCATTATGGTGTAGTGTGCAATATTTCCCTTTGGGGTTTTAAATGAAACCTCTTCCCCCTTTTTCTTGCCAAAAAGGGCTACTCCCAAAGCGGAGGCGTTTGAAATTTTACCGGTACTCATATCCGATTCTTCGGAACCGACAATCTGGTATTTTTGAGTATCGGTCGCGCCCTTTTTTTGCACCACCGCGGTAGAGCCGACTTCAATAATATTTGAGTGGTGCTTTGAAACCACCACTACCGATTTCAATATCATCTCCAGTTTGGCAATGCGTTCCTCAACGCCGGCTTGGTCTTCCCGCGCTTGGTGATATTCGGCATTTTCCGACAGGTCGCCCAATGATTTGGCAAACTCAAGATTGTCAGCCACCTCCTTGCGCCTTACGGTTTTTAACTGCTCAAGTTCTTTCTGCAACTCCTTCAATTTTTCCGCACTTAAATATTCCATGGGGTAGTTTTTAGCTTATAGTTTTTCCGCCAAAGGCGAATCCGCCCTTGGCGGAAGCGATTAGTGAAATGGGTCTCTAACTGAACTCGTAATGAGGAAAAGTATAACATTTTTCGGATAAATGAAAACTTGACACGCGGTGAAATACCATTTATTCTTCGTCCAGACGGTTTCCCCTCAAATACTCCGGCGTTTTCGCCGCCATAAAATCCAAAAGTCCGCGCATTACGTAGAGCGCCCCCAAGGTGTTGTGATACGGCCCGCGCTCCATCACCAGAGCAAAAGCATAGCGAGGATTTTCGTAAGGGAAAAATCCGGTCACCCAGGAATTGACATAATTTTTTGCTGTGCCTAATTCGGCGGTGCCGGTCTTGGCGGCCACTGCAATGCCTGCCATATTTAACCCTTGAGCAGTGCCGCTCTCGTTGACGGCCGCGCGCATTCCCTCTTTAACCACCTTAAAATAATTTTTATTTATATCAATCGTTCCTTTTGGAAAATCTTCCCCGCCAAGAAGAAGGTGCGGCGTCAAAAGCGTTCCTTCGTTTGCGATGGCCGCTACCGCTCTTGCCATTTGAACGGGCGTTACTTGAAATCCGTATTGTCCTATGGCGGTGTGGTAAGTATTCCCCAGAAACCATTTTTCTCCGTTAAAGTTTTCCGCTTTCCACGCCGGATTCGGTATCACTCCTTCCGTCTCGCCGGGCAAATCTATTCCGGTTTCACCGCCTAAGCCGAAAAGACGCGCGTATTTTTCAATGTTGGCGATACCTAAGCCCGGCTGGTCTTGATACCCTCCGCCGATTGCGTAAAAATAAACATCAGACGATACGGCAATGGCTCTTCTCATGTCAACCAATCCGTGCGCTTTCCAATCCTTGAAAACCGATTTTTTGTCCGGGAAATACTGGTTCGGCAAAGATATGGAGCCGGTAGAGAGAATCTGCTTCCCCGGATTAATAATATTTTCAACGAGGGCGCCGAGTGCCAAATAAGGTTTCACTATTGAGCCGGGAGTATACAAACCGGAAACAGCGCGGTTCAAAAATGGATCGCTTGGGTCGCGCAAAAGAGCGTTTATCCGCTTGGCGTCGGCGCCCGACGAGAGAAGAGCCGAGTCGTATTCGGGATAACTAACTATTGCAAGAAGCTCCCCCGTATTTACGTCCATTAAAATCCCGGCCCCGCTTCTAAAACCAACATCTTGGGCGAGCGAGCGCATCAGGCCGTAGAGTTTCTCTTGCACCAGAACATCAATTGACAAAGTTATGTTTTCGCCATTTTGGGCGGGCCTGGTAAGACTCTCGGAAGTAATAACTCCCTTAGCGTCAGTTTCCGTGAGTTTTCGTCCGTTTTCCCCCTTAAGTATGGTGTCATATTCAAGTTCTATGCCCTCGCGCCCAAAAATTTCTTTTTGCCAGTAAATGCCACGGGTATCTTTTTTTGGATGGGATACATATCCCAAAATATGCCCCAACCCGTCCACTGGACTGTAAGCTCTTAGATAAAAATCTTTTTCGTCCGGAGATTCTTTGTTCCAGGCAAGCTTCACCTTTTTGCGGTCATAAATGACTCCACGGTCGCCGAAAATGGGAATTTCTTCCAAGCGATTATTCTCGCTTTTATCCCTATAGGATTCCCCGTGTACCGCCTGAAGGGTAAAAACCCTAAACAAAAAAATCAAGAAAATCACTAAAATAATCGTCCCCAGTAAAAAAACGGAGGAGAGCGTTATGGGACGTTCCAGCCGGCCCTCAAACTGCTGGGTATCAAATTTCGGAATATTTGAAGAGTCTAGGAATATTTCGTCCGGGTCTATCTCGTGTTTTGGTTTTCTCATTCAATTTATAAGATTACTTAAATGTTTTAATTATAACCAATCAGGCGTTTTTTGAGAAAAAAAACAAGAGCATAAGAGAGAAGTGCGAAGGACGATAGGGCAAAAGGAATTCCGAGAAATTGACGCGTTCCCCCTCCATATAACAGGTCGGCTAAAAGTGAAAAAATGACAAATTCATAAAAATTTCGGAATAAGAAAAGACAAATTATCCCAATAAGCAAATTAATCCAAAACGGAAACAAAAAAACGCCAAGAAATAATACAAAATCAATTATAATTCGTCTAATTATCATACGGTTGATTACTTAATCTCAACTTGAACTTCTGTAATAGAACTTAAGGAAACAACTGAGTTAATCAGAATTTTAACAAAGGGGTCTCGCGGGTCAGTAAGTATTTTTTCCACATAACCAATTACTGTTCTTTCAAGAGTCGGCGCCATTACCGCGTCTCCAACATTAACGACAAGGGCCGCGGGCAGGGCGGCCTCAAAACTTCCGCCGCCCTGCCCGCTTACTTTCAATACTATATTTTTTTCGTCGCCTGCCTGCGCCGCGGACGTCGTGGCAGACAAACCGATTTTTGCCTCAAAAACGTTACCGGGGCTTGAAAAAAGCTCCACCAAAGAAGTATGCCCATACGATTCTTTCACTGTGCCAATTAAAATATTTCCGTAAGCAAATACGCGCTGACCTTTCCCGATACCTAAATCCTTGCCCGCGTCTATAATAAAAGTGTCGTACGGCGAACGGTTGGGCCTAGTCAATATTCCGGCTAAAACAAGATTTGGTTTCTCTTTGCGCCCCCAAAGCTCCTTTAGGCGCCCGTTCTCAATTTCAAGAGCTTTAAGTTGGCCAATTTGCACTTCTTCTAAATTAATTTGCTTTTTAAGCTGTTCGTTCTCGCGATAAAGCGATTCTTTAAATGAAACCATGGCCCGATAATTTTTAATATTTTTTAGAACAGCGCTTTTTTCGCTAAAAAGCGAGAAAGCTATATATTGAAGTCCGCCGATAATCTTATCTGATGAAGAAGGAACGAAAAGAAAAAGACTTATAAAAAAAAGCGTTACAAGCACTGGAAGCAATAAACGCTCCCGAATAGACCGGCTTTTATCTTGGCGGAAGATCATCTTGGGTATCAATTAGCAAATCAATGTACCCGTCCATATCGTCAAGTATGACTCCGGTGCCGCGAGCCACAGCCGAGAGCGGGTCTTCGGCAATAAAAACAGGTATCTTTAAAGTTGTTTGCAAAAGCGCCGCCAGTCCTTCAATCAGCGCCCCTCCGCCCACCAAAACGATTCCGCGGTGCATAATGTCGGAAAGAATCTCCGGAGGAGTGTCTTCAAGGACTTCCTTAACGGAGTCAACTAGATTGGCGACTGATTGCGAAATTGCCTCGCGGATGTCGGAATCCGTGATGATAACCTCCCGCGGCAGTCCGGTGATTAAGTCCCGTCCTTTGACCGAAGCCTCCATATGGGTATCGGGTGTTACCGAACCAACGGCAATTTTTACGCTCTCGGCGGTTTTTTCGCCGATTAAAATTTTAAACTCGTCCCGTAAGTAGGAAATAATGTCTTGATTCAACCTGTCGCCTGCAACCCTTAAGTTTTTGGAACGCACGATGCCGCCTAACGATATGACGGCTATATCGGTCGTGCCGCCGCCGATATCTATGACCATTGAGCCGACCGGGTCTTTAATGGGAAGTTTAATGCCGATAGCCGCGGCCATCGGCTCTTCCACAATATGCACCTCCCGAGCACCCGCGCTTCGGGTGGCGTCATAAACCGCTCGCGTCTCCACGTTGGTAATTCCGGAAGGAACGCCTACAACCACTCGCGGTTTTATAAACTTAGGCGACATTTTGTTCGCTTTATTAATCAAGTAAGAGAGCATCTCTTCGGTCACTTCAAAGTCGGAAATAACGCCGTCCACCAAAGGTCGTATGGCCACGATATGCGCGGGCGTACGCCCGAGCATTTCTCTGGCTTCCGTGCCGACAGCAACCACCCGGCCGGTTTTTTGGTTGATAGCCACAACCGACGGCTCGTTTATGACAATGCCCTGCCCGCGCAAATACACCAACGTATTGGTGGTGCCCAAATCAATTCCGATGTCGTTGGAAAATAAATTATAAAATTTATCAAACATAGCGTGAGTATAAATGTCCTCCTATCTTACTCAAAAATTTCTGTGCGGTAAACACTTGACAGGTGTGCTTGTGCGTGCTGGGTTGTGTAAAGGAATTTTTCGATGGCAAAAACCAATTTTACTTGCCATCGTTGCAATCATCAGCACGATGTATATATGGTAATGTTAGTTCTGGACCGGGTGCGCTCCGCGCATCCAGTTTTTCTTTTGCGCTAAATATTCAACATACAATATCTGCTTAATTGGAGACAATACTTACTACCCCATCAAGTGAGACGATCTTTGATTCCTTCTCGGTGCGCCTCTTTATCTCCACCCCACCAGCGGCAATACTTTTTTCGCTAACAACAATGCGCCATGGAATGCCGATTAGGTCGGCGTCGGCGAATTTTTCTCCGGCGGAGGCATCTCTGTCGTCATATAAAGTTTCAATTCCATTTTTCTCAAGTTCGGCGTAAAGCTCATCCGCCTTTTTCTTTGTTTCTTCGTCTTTACCCAAAGACAAAAGATGAACCTTGAACGGCGCGACACTCTCCGTCCAGACAATCCCCTTCTCGTCGGCCATAACCTCCACAATCGTCCCCATAAGCCGTCCCAGCCCAATACCGTAGCACCCCATAATGACTGGTTGATTTTTGCCGTCTTTATCCTTGAAAGTCAGGTTAAACGGTTCAGAAAAACGCGTTTTGAGCTCAAAAATGTTTCCAACCTCAATAGCTTTTTCTTCTTTCAAATCGGCATTTCCGCACGACGGGCAGGTTTTCTGTTCGCTTATGATTTCTTTATTAACCGCCACTTTACATTTCTGGCAAATATAAATCGTGTCTTCGCCGGCCCCCGTCACGGTTTGAAATTCGTGAGAGTATTTTGAAAAACTCCCACCCGAGGCGAAGGTGAGGTACGTTTTCCCGCCGATACCGACTTTGTCAAAAATATTTTCGTAGGCCGTTTTCATTATTTCGTAATAACGCCCCAAATCTTTTTCGCTCTGGTGGAAAGAATAGAGGTCTTTCATCATAAACTCGCGTCCGCGCAGAATTCCCGATTTGGCCCTGAGTTCCATGCGGAATTTGTTTTGTATCTGGTAGAGATAAAGCGGCAAATCGCGATAGGAGGAAATAAATTGTTTGGCCAGAGGCACGATTACTTCTTCGTGTGTCGGGCCGAGAGCATTTTCGCGGCCGGAACTGTCTTTTACTTTGTAAAGGTCGTCCATACTGTCCCATCGGCCGGTGGTCTGCCAATTTTCTTTCGGCTGAAACGAGGGCATTAATAGTTCCTGCCCTCCCGCCTTATCCATTTCTTCTCTAATAATGTTTTCAATTTTTTTAAGCACCCGAAGCCCAAGCGGCAAATAGGTATAAACGCCGGATTGTAATTTGTCAATAAAACCGCCGCGGATTAAAAGCTTGGCGTTCTTGGCCACCTCATCGGCCGGGGCTTCACGTCTGGTCTTGGTGAAAAGTTTAGTTTGCCGCATGTGGTTATCTTACAACAAAATCAGTTTATCTGAAATTGCTGACCAAAACCAGCCCCGGAAATGCTGTAGCAGTCTGACTGCCACAAATCAATTATTCAAACAATCGTGACTGTCTCCATTTTCCCGTGACTGTCTCCATTTTCCATTTTCATTCACTTGGCGGTGAAACCGCCAAGTGACCGCCGGGCGATGGGAAATCACTTAGCAATTATCTTCGCGATATCATAGTACGTCACCACCAGCATGAGAATTATTAAAAGAGCGAAACCAATGGCGTTTAAGGTATTGGCAATTTTTGGCGGAATCGGTTTTTTTACGGCCGCCTCAATCAAAATGAACAAAAACCTTCCACCATCAAGCGCCGGAAATGGAAGCAGGTTCAAGACAGCCAGATTAACCGAAATCAGGGCCACAAAAGAAATAAGGTAAGCGAAACCAAATTGAGAAGCGTCTCCGACTAGGCCCACGATGCCAATCGGTCCGGTGAGGGCAGTTAAACTGCCTTCACCTAAAATAGCCTGCTTGAGAAGTCCGGACAATCCCGCTACTGTGCGTAAAGTAAGGTCGTATGTAGTTAAAGCCCCTTCATATATTGCTCTATACCATGGGAGTTTGGCTGTGCCCACCATATCCATCGTTATCCCAATGGCGAACTTCCCTTCAACAATTCCAGTTATTGGGGTGACTATGGCACTTCTCTCTTCTTTTTTGCGCTCATAAATAATGGCCAGTTTCAATTGGCCGTGCGAGGCGATAAATTGTTGAGCAGAAGATGGGTCTAAAATTTCGGGCTTTTCGGTGTCGGTACCCATTGCCACAATTCTGTCTCCCGTAGAAAGTCCCGCCCGAGCCGCGGGTGAATCCGGAAGAACGCCGGTTACGACAAGCGCCACATCTCTTATGCTCCCGCCTTTCGGGATGTTGCCAAGAGCGCTCGGCACTCCGGCAATAAACCCAACCGTAAACAACATCCACGCCAAAAGCAGGTTAAAAAAAACACCAGCCAAAATCACCATTCCTTGCGCCCATCTTGGTTTTCCGGTAAAACTGCGTTCTTTGTTTGCGCCATTTATGGCCTCCTCGCTTGGGTCTTCACCGAAAATTTTAACGTATCCGCCGAACGGCAGAAGATTCAGGGAATAGCGCGTTTCCCCGCGCACCCATGAAAATAATTTCGGCGGAAATCCGATGGCAAATTCGTCCACCCTGATGCCGAGTTTTTTGGCAACGATAAAATGGCCGAACTCATGCGAAATAATCAGCACCGCCAGAATTATGAGAAATAAAATTATAGACACATTAAATCAGTATTATGTATTAAGTATTAAGTATTAAGTATTAAGTATTAAGTAAGAAATATTTGAAATAAGTTTTATAAATTAACCAATTATACTTAATACTGTATACTTTCATACTACCCTAATACTTCCTTTTCTTTCTTTTCAAAAATAGCTTCAAGCGCTTTATTGGCCTCGTCCACAAGTTTTTGCAATTCCTCTTTCCCCCTAAATTTGTCGTCTTCTGACATAAGACCGTCGCGCTCCCGCACTTGAATATCGTTCCAAACTTTTTCCCTCTCGGCCCGCACCGACACTCGCGCCTCTTCCAATTTTTCTTTAAGTAATCTTATCAGTTGAATTCTCCGTTCGGTGGTTAGTTGCGGAAATGACGCCCTGATTCCGCTATCGTCTATAGAAACCGAAATCCCAAGATTGGCCATGGTAATGCCCTTTTCAATATCCTTAATCTGCGATTTGTCCCACGGAGAAATCTTGAGAGTCCGAGCATCTTCAATGGCGATTGCGGCCAAGTGGCTTATGGGCATGCGACTACCATAAACTTCCACTTGCACCGTATCAAGAAGGGCCGGAGCGGCCTGTCCGGTGTTTATACCGCCGTACGCGCGCTTCAGCCATTCCTCGGCATCTTTACTTTCTTTTTTAAGAAGAGAAAAATCGTAAGTCATGTTCGGGTAGTATTAAGTATAAAACATAAGTAACAAAAATCATAAAAAACCAAACAAACATAAGTTTATATTTCCCCTATTTGCTAATTCGCTTGAATTAGCAAATAGGGGGCGGTCGTGTTAATCGGCTTGGTTTATTTAAGCTTATTTAAAGAATCGAGATGATTCGGCGGGCTGGTTCAGGCAGGCTCTGAGAAATATAGTAAAACATTTCAAGTCCTCTTTGCTCCCTATCTAAAATATCAGCAGAGGCGAGAAGGTTGAGGTGTCTGGATGTCGCCGCAAACGATAGTTTAATCTCATTTGCTATGTCGCTTACATTTGATTCATTTTCTTTTTTAACATACCTCACAATACTAAGTCGACGGATGTTTGCCAATGCTTTTAAGCACCGTTCTATTTCTTTCTCTTTCATGTATTGTATTTTATCAAATGGTTTTCTTATTTGCTAATTCAAGCGAATTAGCAAATAAGAAAACCATGGAAAGCGAAGGTATGTGTCATATTGCTGGTTCATCTCGGGTTATCGTGAGGAACACAGTAAATCACGAATTTATTTTTTTATTTGCGGGAGGATGAGCGAGAGGTGTTCAAGTATAAGTTTTAGCGAGGCGGAGCGGTCTTTGAGATACCCCCGACACATTAGAATTTCTTCAAACAGTAAAGCGCGGGCGGGTAATTCTTTTTTTAAGAGTCCGTAAACAATCTCCGTAATGGAATCAGCAAATACGATTGCTTTTTGTTTGTTTTTTTCTTCAATCAATTCTTTTATAAACGGCGCTTCTAGGCGCCCTTGCGGGCTCATTGCTAAAAATTCTAGAGCGAAATTGATAACATCTTTATTCCCTTCTACCCCGCTCTCAATTGAAATTTGGTATAGACGGGATTTTAGTGTTGGCAATAATGTTTCAGGATTACTTGAGATTATGAAAAAATGGGTGTCCGGCTTCGGGTCTTCAAAAATTTTAAGCAAGGCGTTTTGAGCTTCGTGGGTAAAAAAATTAGAAACTATGACGAAAATCTTTTTTTTCCCGCCGGCTGATTTGTGTGATTCAAGCGTTTTTAAAAACCTGCCGTCGTCAATCCCGAAAGTGTCGTATTCCAAAATCACCAAGTCCGGATTGCCCTTTATTGCTATGTCAAGCTCTTGTTCAAAAAAGCCAGTGAGTGCTGGCAAAGCAAATTCTCTTTCCCCTCGCACTAAATAAGCGTGATGGAGAAATTTGTCCTTTTTGTATGATTCTTTAAGTGACTTCATGATTGCATTATTCTACACTAACGATTTGCTACTAACAAAAAACTTGACAAGTACTTATTTAATGTGTAACATATCATCTAGAAGTAGAAGCCCTCATGGCAAACGGAACAAACTGGAAAGGAGTTAAAATTGCCTAATATAATCATCGTTGGATTTGAGCCGTTAGAAGCGTTGGTTATCCGAGACAAGGTGGATGAAGTCTTGAAAAATTGGGGTAAGGCGGACGACTCCATAAGCACAATTCTACCCACCAAGACTAAATGGGGCAGCAACGGTAGCCGCGCTCCCTATCTCGTAGTCAGACACACCAACCTCAAACAGGCAAGATTAGTTGCCTCCGCGCTCCATTTGAAGCTCAACCTCGACATCGAAGTTGAGAAGATTGATGGCTTTCTTACGAGCATAACAGCACCGCCAGAAGGTGAATAACGATAGCGAGGAAAGATTAAGCCGCCCGACAGTCTGATCAACGGGGTGGTTTTTTTATTTGTATTTCCTTCCAACTACAAACTACTCACTACCAGCTTTCTCTACCTCTTGGCAATTATAGATTTCTTGTATGTATCCAAATGCTCAAGGGCTATGCCTGTTCCTTTGGCCACGCAATATAGGGCATCATCAGCCAAAACGGCTTTGACGCCGGTGCGGCGGAATACCAATTCGGGAAAATTGCGGAGCTGTGAAGTTCCGCCGGTCATTATAATTCCTCGGTCAATTATGTCGGCGGAAAGTTCCGGCGGCGTTTCTTGCAGTACGTCTTTAATGGCCTTAATCATTGTACGTAATTCTTTGTCAATGGCTTTGACAATTTCGTTGGTGGTGATGTCAGCGGACCGCGGTAACCCGGCGATAAAATCGCGCCCCTTGATGGTCATTTTCATTTCATCTTCAATCGGAATAGCTGAACCGATTTTTATTTTTACGTCTTCGGCTGTTTTATCGCCGATTCCTAAATTAAAATTTTTCTTGATGTAGTCGGTGATAGCGTGGTCAATGCGGTTGCCGGCGCATTTAACTGAAGTGGAAGCCACGATTCCACCGAGAGATATCACCGCTACGTCGGTGGTACCGCCGCCTATGTCAACAATCATGTGTCCGTGGGCTTCGTGAATGGGAATACCGGCGCCGATGGCGGCCAAGATCGGCTCTTTAACCACATAAGCGTTTTTAGCCCCGGCTTTAATAGCCGCCTCCACCACCGCTCGCCTTTCTGTTGAAGTAACTCCTGCCGGAACGCTAATCATTACTTCTGGTTTAAATATATTCCACCTGCCGAGTGCTTTGCCGATAAAATATCGAAGCATGGCTTCTGTCACCCGATAATCGGCGATGACTCCGTCTTTCATGGGACGGTAGGCAATAATGTTATCGGGAGTTTTGCCAATCATATCTTTGGCCTCTACACCCACCGCCAGTATTTTGTTGTCGTGCTCGGAAACCGCCACCACTGATGGCTCGTTCAAGACGACCCCCTTGCCCGGCACAAAGACGAGCGTGTTGGCGGTTCCTAAATCAATGCCCAGTTTTCGGGATAAAAAAGCCATACGGATAGTTTTCTGGCGATTAGCGTTTAGCGATTAGTGGATAAGATAATATTGAACCTGCCCGCCAATGCCAGAGCGACAATCGTGGTAATTTAGATAAAGTGATATATTTATACCATAATTTATTTAACCCCATATCGTGCATCAAGCGATGGCAGGCGGGTTTCTAACGAGACAAGTTCCTGGAGCTTATCCCTGAACTATAGACTATAGACTACAGACTATCAACTATGTCTAAACGCCCCCAAGCACTTCTATGTCGGCCCCGATAGAGTTAAGACGGGAGGCAATTTCTTCGTAGCCGCGATTTATTGAATAAACATTGCGCAGAATTGAAACGCCGGGCGCGGCCAGCATGGCGATAAGAATAATCATAGCCGGGCGGAGAGCCGGCGGACAAACCACTTGCGCAGATTTCAATTTTGTCCTGCCGGTAATGAAGACGCGGTGCGGATCGGCCAAAGTAATCTGGGCCCCGAGACGATTAAGCTCGGTAAAATACACGGCCCGGTTTTCCCACATCCAGTCGTGAATGAGCGTCGTGCCTTCGGCTTGGGTGGCGATAGGAACAAAGAACGGCAGGTTGTCGGAATTGATTCCGGGATACGGCAGGGCGTGAATTTTATCAGAGAGAGCTTTCAGTTTTGACGGGTAAACTGTGATATCAACTAAATCGGTGCGTCCGTTGTATGATTTGTATTTTTTCGTAACGGAAAAGCGCAAACCCATTTTTTCAAGCTTAATAAGCTCAACCGACAAAAAATCAATCGGGGCGCGTTTGATTCCAAGCCTTGAGCCGGTAGTGGCCGCGGCCGAAATAAACATCATTGACTCTATGGGGTCCTCGCTGTTGTGATATAAAAGCGGAGAGTCAAACTCGGAAATGCCATGCACTATCAAATTAGTGGTGCCGATACCGTCAATTTTCACGCCCATTTTTTCCAGAAAAAAACAAAGTTCCTGCACCTGATAATTCGGCGAGGCGAAACGAATAACGGTTTTTCCCGGAATGAGAGCCGCGGCCATAAGCAGATTGTTCGTAGCGGTATCCCCCGCTTCATACATAACGATATCCGCCGATTTTAATTTTCTGGTCTTTATGGCGTAGTGGTTTTCTTTGGTCATAATATCAACGCCAAGTTTTTCCAGTCCGTAACGATGGGCGGCGATGGTGCGGTTTCCCATTTTACAGCCGCCGGCATGCGGCAAATTAAACTTTTTATGCCGATGAATGATTGCCCCGATAAGCATGATGCTTGAACGTATTTTTGACGCCGCTTCTTTGTCTAATTTTTTAAGAGAATATTTTTGGGGCGGTAAAACCTCAACGCTGTTTTTCCCGATCCAGCGCACGGATACGCCGATGCTTTCTATAATTTCAATAAGCCGATAGACTTCTTCTATTCGGGAAATTCCGTGCAAGGTGGTTTTGTTTTTATTGAGAAGAGAAGCACACAAAAGCGTCACCGAACCATTTTTTGAAAAATTAGTGGTTATACTGCCGGAAAGTTTTTTTCCTCCCCTAATTTGAAAGTCCAGCGACTCGGGAAGTGAAAAGATTTTCCTGTTTAGAATGCGGCTGATTTTCAGCAATTCTTTGGTGCTGAAGTTTTGCCTGCCAGCCTCCATCCTGGCCACAGCAGACTGAGAAGTGCCAAGTTCTCCGGCCAATTGGCCTTGGGTCAAGCCCCTCTCTTCTCGCAAATTTTTTATAAAATACCCGATTTTCTCCTGAGTGTTTCGGTCAGCGGTTTTCATATATCACATATGATATATCATAAACCGAGGCAGTCAATTGTGGCTGCAGTGGAAGATCGGCTGGTCGGAAAATGCCGGTTTTTCTGATAATATGAAACCATGCGAATCATAGATGTCATCCCGTTTGTCAAAGGCTCGGGCAAAGAGACACTCTCTTATTTCAGCGCTAAAGACATCGCCTCGGGCAACATAGTAACAATTCCTCTGCGCGGCAGGACGGTGGTCGGGCTTGTGGTTGGCTCGCAAGACGCTTTAGGGCATAAATCGGCCCTCCGTTCGTCCGCTTACCGCTTGAAAAAAGTGACGAGTGTAGCGGGAGAGAATATCTTAAGCAAAGCATTCATAGAAACGGCGTATCTCTCGGCGGAATTCTACGTAACATCAGCCGGAGAAATAATCGCCCAAACGGTCCCCCGTTTGGTGTTTGAAAAATACAAAGAATTCCAGATGGAATCAAAGAGCGTGACACCCCCAGCGGGAGCCTCTTTATCGGCCAATTTCAAGCCGGAAAAATTTATTTTTCAGAGAGAGCCGGAAGAACGCCGCGATTATTACAAAACGCTGATACGGACCGAACTCGCTCGGGGGGCATCGCTTTTTCTTGTCCTGCCGACCGAAGAAGAAACCGAGGACTGGGCTAAAGAATTTTCCAAAGGAATTGAAAAATATGTTTATCTTTTTCACGGCGGCTTGAGCAAAAAAGAAATTATTAAGAGATACGTAAAGCTTATGGTAGAGACTCGCCCTGTTCTCATTGTCGGAACACCCCATTATTTGTTCATCAACCGCGAGGATTTGAAAACTATAATAGTGGAACATGAATCGTCAAGCGTTTATAGAACTCTCAATCGGCCATATATTGACTTTCGCCTGTTTGCGGAAATACTGGCGGGACGGCTCGGGCAGAAAATCATACTTGCGGATACCTTGCTTCAAATTGAAACGCTCTACCGCCACGAATGCGGTCTACTGCTGGAGCTTACGCCCCCTAAATGGCGCATTCAAGCCCGCGGACAAGGCACTATTGTAGATACCCGCGAAAAAGAAACGCCATTTAAGCTTATAAGCCAAGAAGCACAAGATGCTATCGTCCTTGCTCTCTCAAAAAACGCAAATGTGTTCGTCTATACGGCGCGGCGCGGGATGTCTCCCATTACCGTTTGCGGCGATTGCGGGACAACGCTTGTTTGCGCGCGCTGCAACGCTCCGCTTGTCCTTCACGGGCAGTCCGGCGGGAGAAACATTTATATCTGCCACAAATGCAGAGAGCGCCGGGACGCAGACCTTCCCTGCCCGAATTGCAACGGCTGGAGGATGACACCGCTTGGCTATGGAAGTGAAAGCGTAAAAAAAGAGCTTTCAGAGCTTTTCCCCAAAATCGAAGTGCAAAGGTTTGACAAGGATACTGTCACCACCCGCGCCCGGGCGCGAAACATGGCGGCGTGGTTTGAAAAAAGCCTGCCTGCGAGCAACGCGCAGGCAGGTAAAGGAAAAATAATGGTGGGAACTGAAATGGCGCTCTATTATATCTCAAGCCCCATTGATACAGTTATTGTGGCCTCAATAGATTCTCTGGCCAGCATTCCTTCTTTCAGAATACAAGAGAAAATTTTCAGAATACTGCTTGCCCTAAAAATAAAGAGCGAACGTTCTTATCTTCTGCAAACAAGGCTTGCCGACAAAAAAATTTTTGAACGAATAATAGAGGGAGACCTCATTAATTTCTATCGCGCTGAAATTAAGGACCGTAAAGATTTTCGTTATCCTCCATTTACGCGCCTTATAAAAATCACTGTTGAAGGAAAAAAACCCGCCATAGACAAAGAGGCGGAATTCTTAGTAAAAAAACTTGAAGAATACAAACCCGAGCCATTTTCCGCGTTTATATCAAAAGTGAAAAGTTTCTATCGCACCAACATAGTGCTTCGTCTGGAACCGCATATTTGGGCGGTTCCCCTCTCTGACCCGAAGGGGGCGATTGATAAAAAATTGCATTCCCTCTTGTGTGAACTGCCTCCATCGGTAACCATCCGCGTTGACCCGGAGGATTTGCTCTGATACATAGGTTTAACCTATGTATCAATGTTTAGGGTAGATTATTACGATATGTCGTAATAATTTATTTTATTAGGTTATGTATTGTGTTCAGTTATATAATAATTAAATATATATCATGGAAATTGTAGAAGGAAATCACCCAACCCTACGTCAAATCGCCCTAGAAGTGCCGGTGGGTAAAATAAAAAGCCGGGGTATCCAAAAAATACTCGGGGATATGAAAAAAGCCCTTCATGCCGAAGACGACGGGGTGGCCATCGCCGCGCCGCAAATAGGAGTGAGTCAGCGTATTTTTGTGGTGTCGGAAAATGTGCTTGAAATTAAGAACAGGGCAGGACTTCAAAAATTAGCGAGTGAGACCGAAAAAGAAAAGGTTAAGCCAAAAACATCTCGGTATAAGGATTTAATATTTATCAATCCAAGAATAATAAAAACTTCAAAAGACTCAAGCCTGATGGTGGAGGGCTGCCTTTCCTTGCGGTGGCTCTACGGCAACGTCATGCGCAAGAAAAAAGCGACGATTGAAGCCCACAACGAAAAGGGTGAGAAGTTCACACGGGGGGCGAGCGGACTCTTGGCGCAGATTTTCCAGCACGAAACCGACCATTTAGACGGTATTCTTTTTATAGACAAAGCCAAAGATGTGGAAAATATTCCGCCGGAAAAACAACGGGCTCACGAAAAACATAATGAAAAATAATTTTAGATTCGTTTTTTTCGGCACGCCGGAGCTTGTTGTTCCCATTCTTGACGAACTCAAGTCGGCCGAAATGGCGCCCGCTCTCATTGTTACCGCGCCGGATAAAAGAAAGGGGCGCGGTCTTATTCTTACCCCCCCGCTGGCGAAAGTATGGGCGGAAAAAAACAATATCCCCGTTCTCCAGCCAGAAAAACTAGACCCTGATTTCCTCTACCAACTACCAACTACCAACTACCAACTATTTATTGTCGTCGCCTACGGAAAAATCCTGCCGCAGGAGATTATAGATATTCCGCAATATGGAACATTCAACATTCACTATTCTCTCCTCCCGAAATACCGAGGGGCTACGCCCGTAGAATCGGCTATTTTAAACGGAGACAAAGAAACCGGCGTGGCAATACAGAAAATGGTTTTTAAACTTGATGCCGGGGCGATTGTGGCGGAAGAAAAAGTGGCTATATATGACGGTGAAACCGCTTCCGCTCTTCGTACTCGTTTAAACGACATAGCCAAAAAACTTCTGGTTGAAACAATCAAAAAAATTATTTTGGGCATGGCTTCCTACCGCGAACAAAATCACGAGAAAGCCACATATTGCAAAAAAATAAAAAAAGAAGATGGACTGATTGATTTGGCCGGAGACCCGGAAGAAAATTACCGCAAATACCTCGCTTACTGCGGCTGGCCCGGAACATATTTTTTTATGGAGAAAAAAGGCAAGAAAATAAGGGTGATTATCAAAAAAGCCGAATTTACGGGCGGCAAATTTAAAATAAAACGCGTCCTGCCGGAAGGCGGACGAGAAATAGACTACCAAATTTTTTTACAAGGCAAGGCCTTGTAAAGAGAGGTAAAGAGATGAATAAACAAATTATCTTTTTCGATGGAGATGGCACGTTATGGTATCCGAAAACAACCAAACGAAAAAAAGCTCCTGATTGGCTCTACGCCAAATATCCGAAACCCAAAGACTATCTGAAACATCTTGTTCTTACACCATCAATTTTAACTGTACTTAAAAAACTAAAAAAACGAGGCATTATAGTTGTTGCGCTTTCTACTCACCCGCATTCTCGACAAGAAGCGGATATACGTATGCAAGGCAGAATAAAACATCTTAAGCTAGGTAAAATTTTTGATGAAATTTATACCGCGAGACCTTACATCTGGGGCAAGGGAAAGGTAATGTTGAGTATATTGAGAAAGAAAAAAATACCAAAATCAAAAGCTCTTTTAGTAGGTGATAGTTACATATACGATTATCGTTCCGCAAAAACGGCGGGGATTGAGTGTCTATTAATTACGACCCCTTATACGAAATATCCTGCGCGAGGCAAAAAACCTATCAATACGATTACGAACCTGAAACAATTATTGGACTTGATTAGGGTTGCATAAATAATTAATATTCTAACATTCTCAATAATGTTGGAATGATAAAATTTTATTGCGTCATTACTTTTTCTATAACCACATCATTAACAGGCTGATCATTTGGGCTGGTTTTTACATTTTCAATCGCAAGCGCTACATCCATACCTTTAACAACTCTTCCGAAAACGGTATAGCTGGGCGGAAGAGGGGCTTCTGGGCTTGCGGTAACAAT
>JBBTTL010000048.1:0-1211 GCA_038064275.1 Patescibacteria group bacterium
GGATGAGAACAGCGGAGTCATGTTTTTTCAGCAGGAAAAACGGGCGAGCTGGCCCGCCCGAACGACGTTCAGTCGGGCGGGTGCCCAGACCAAAATTTTTGACGAAAAATTTTGAGGCGCGGGAGAATCCAAGTCCCGCAGCCAACTCGTGATAGGTTATCGCTCTCAAGACGTGTTGATTAAATAGTGTAAAATTAAGCTAATCCGCCTAAACCGTCACCTCATAAGGGTAACCGTACAGGCGGTTGACAAAATAGAATCTAGGGTATATTATTATCAACTAGTGTATTTAGGCACGGAAGCAGAGTCGAGTTTCTTAGGATAAACAATTAAAAAAAAGAAAAAATCGTATGAACGGAACTATTAAAACTCTTGTGAGAGCAAAAGGATTTGGATTCATTTCTCGCGAAGGAGAGACAAAAGACCTATTCTTTCACTCCACTGAATTGAAAGGTGTTACCTATGACGAATTGAAAGAAGGCGATAACGTCTCTTTCGAAGTTACCCAAGGCGACAAAGGCCCAGCCGCCACAAACGTATCGCGCGCGTAAGCATCGCGAATAAAGAACCGCTCCTCTAGAAATAATAAGGGCGGTTTTTTAATGGACTATTACCTCTCTCATGATAAAGTGACTTCTCATGGCAAAATCGGAAAGCGTTATTTCATTTGAAAAAGTATCTTTTGAGTATGGGCACCAAAAGCCCATTTTAGACGCGGTTGATTTTTCTGTCCGTCGTGGAATGAAAATTACATTTATGGGACAGAACGGTGCCGGCAAGAGCACCATATTTGCGCTTATCACGGGCGCCCTAAAACCGGAATCCGGCAAGGTGAATGTGATGAATGGTCTCTCTGTCGCACTGTCACAGCAAGTGATTCCTCGCGACGAGCTCGTCCTTACAGTGCGGGAGTTTTTTGAAAAACGCTTTTCGCACAAGGTGTACGACATTGACCCAAAAATTGATGCCGTGCTTCTAGTAGTGAACTTGAAAGGCCACGAAAAGGTACACCACAGAATTATTAAATCTTTCTCCGGCGGTCAGCAGGCGCGACTTCTCCTTGCCTCCGCGCTTATTGGGGCCCCCGACCTCCTTCTTTTAGACGAGCCGACCAACAATCTAGACAAAGCGGGAATCGAGCACCTGACGCAATTTCTCATCAACTACAAAAAAACAGTAATCGTCATCTCGCACGATGCCGACTTTTTGAA
>JBBTTL010000049.1:0-4935 GCA_038064275.1 Patescibacteria group bacterium
ATAAGGTGGAATACCTTCTTCGTTTTTCCCTCGCTGCCAGTTATAATGCTCCTTATGCGCCCGTAGCTCAATGGATAGAGCACCTGGCTTCGAACCAGGGGGTTGTGGGTTCGAGTCCTGCCGGGCGCATACGAGTAAGTCGAGTAATGGCCGGAGTCCCGCAACTGCTTGCGGGACGATCAGGACGAGAAGGGTTTTTCTATGTTGATATAACAGAAAAACCCCGGCCCGAAGGGGGACCTGCCGGGCGCGCAAAATTTGGCAATGCTGTAAAATATAAAGTGATGGGGTTAAAAATTCCAAAAGAAATTTCAAACATAACCGACGTTCTTGAAAACGCCGGATTTGAGGCATATATTGTCGGTGGCTGTGTGCGCGATCTTTTGCGGAGAGATATACCGAAAGATTGGGACATCACCACCAATGCCACTCCGGAAGAAATACAAAAACTTTTTGAAAAAACTTTTTATGAAAATGATTACGGCACAGTCGGCGTCGTTAATGAGGGCGCGGAAGATAAAACACTTGAAATAGTTGAAGTCACCCCATACCGTCTTGAGGGAAAATATTCCAACAAACGCCACCCCGATTCGGTGTCTTTCGGCAAGAGTCTTGGAGAAGATTTAAAGAGGAGAGATTTCACGGTAAACGCAATCGCCTATAGCGTTTCCAAAGGACACATTGTTGACCTTTATAAAGGACAAAACGACATAAAGGACAAAATCATAAGGACAGTAGGTGGTCCCAATGAACGGTTTTCCGAAGACGCGCTTAGAATGTTGCGCGCGGCAAGAATAGCCACAGAAATAGGTTTCACAATTAACCGAGATACCGAAAAAGCTATACAAAATAACGCTTATTTGCTTGAAAAGATATCAAAAGAGCGTATTCGCGACGAGTTCGTGAAAATAGTGATGTCAGACAAGCCAATGGATGGAATCATTCTAGCCCACAAGCTTGGCATACTAAAATATGTTACACATGAAACAGAGGCCGGGTTACACGTGAAACAGAACGGGGACCATATTTATGATGTTTGGGAACACAATTTGCGCGCCGTGCAACACTCCGCTACTAGGAAGTGGCCGTTACACGTGAGACTTGCCGCCTTGTTTCACGATGTTTCAAAACCAGAAACACGGCGCTGGTCAGATGAAAAGAAAGATTGGACATTTTATGGCCATGACGTAGTTGGTTCACGTGTAACAAAAAAAATTCTGGAACGCTTAAAGTTTCCCGTGAAACTTATTGACACTGTTTCAAAACTGGTCCGCTATCATCTTTTCTTCTCTGATATTGAGAAAATAACACTTTCAGCCGTGCGACGGATAGTGAAAAACGTAGGCCCTGAAAACGTCTGGGACCTTATGAAAGTCCGTGCCTGCGACAGAATAGGCATGGGGCGTCCCAAAGAAACCCCTTATAGATTAAGGAAATATGAGTCTATGATAGAAGAAGCGATGCGCTCGCCGGTGTCTGTTGGAATGCTTAAGGTTGACGGGGCTAAAGTTATGGAAGTTACACATGAAACACCCGGACCGCGTATTGGCTATATTCTGCATGCCCTTCTTGAAGATGTCCTTGATGACCCAGACCTCAACAGCGAAGAATATCTAATAAAAAAGACATTGGAACTTTCCAAAATGTCCGATAGAGACCTGCGTGCACTCGGCGAAGCGGGGAAAGAGAAAAAAGAAGGGACAGAAGCGGAAGAGATAAAGAAAATACGAGACCGCCATTGGGTGAAGTAGGCTAAAACAATTGCAGTAGCAATTGTTCGCCCGACCACGCAAAGCGTGGTTTATGGGGAAATCCGCAAACGCCATTGGGTGAAATAAAAAAATAAAAGCCTCTCGCAACATTGTCGCGAGGGGCTTTTCCCATGTATTTTTCAGGATTAGCGCGTTTACGTATCCTCATTAACGTCCCTGAATGAGTCTTTGGCTAGCCTCAAGAACTCTCCCGTCGTCATCATCCCAGAAGCCCTGCATTCGGCGGCAAGAAGTTTCAGCTTTTTAGTAAACGTTTGTTTCGCAAACTTTGCCTCCCGACCGCAAAAGTCAGGAAAAGCTTTCAAAATCAACCCCGCAACGATACTGGTAGGGATAGATGCTTCTCCGGCAATCACAAGTACCATCTCTTGCCCTCGTGCGGTCTCCAGATATGCGCTCAATGTCATGGCCATTACTATTCTCCTTTCCTTTGAATATTCAATTATCCTATGACCAGAATACGGAGAAATAGTACGTATGTAAATTATGATTTACGATTTATAAAATAAGTGGGTTTTATTTTATAAAAATCCTTTGTTTTTAACATATTTTTATCTATTGCAACAAATTTCGTGTTGTAATATACTTACTACAAACAAGGATATGCGTGCGGAATTAAAGGATATTTTGAAGGAATTGGGACTTAATGAAACCGACACAACGGTCTATTTGGCGTCTCTTGAAGCAGGGTCGGGGGCGGCAAGTGCTATTGCAAAGATCGCAGGACTAAATCGTGTCACTACCTACGAAGCACTTAAGCGGCTCTCCAAAGATGGTCTCATGAAGATTCGCGCAAAGAAAAATGATTCAACAAAATATTTCGTTGCTGAAGATATTTCTACAGTTGAAGAAAAGTTGCGAAATAAAGTAAAAACACTTGAGATAAGTTTAAGACAGGTTGAGACGCTTAAAAAAGAATTTCGCGCGCAATTTTCTGCCAACACGCAAAAACCCGAGGTGCTTTATTACGAGGGATTGGACGAAATCAAAACTGTCCTCCTTGATACTTTAAAACAAAAACCAGATGAAATCATTTCTTTCGCGTCTCTTGAGTCGCTTGAGTCAGGATTTGATAAAGATTTTCTGCAACAATATTGGAATAAAAGGGTAACATTTGGAATATCTTCTCGCGGAATAATTCCAAAAACAGAAAAAGCGATGTCTTTTTTTAATGCGGAGAAAAACAGAACGGAACTGCGCAGGGTTAAATTTGTAAACCCCGACATATACCAATATAAAAACGAAATAGACGTGTACGGGGACAGTATTGGGATTACTTCTCTTGCCAAAGGAAACGAGCATGGGATTATCATACGGAGTAAAAATCTTGCGGACAGCATGCGTGCGATTTTTGAAACGCTCTGGCACATAATCTGAATTAACAGAACCCGGAAAACGATACGGGGGTGAAATAGTGAAAAACTAGAATCATATCAAAAGGTGGTATTTATCGTATCATTGTGATACGATAAAAGGGCTATTATGATACGATTATCGCAAACAAGGCCACAGTCGCAAATCCTCTATGCCATCTCGCGACATGGTCCGATAGGGATTACCGAGATAGGAAAGATGGTCACGGGCGACATTTCTCGCCCGACACTTTCTCGCTATATCAAGGAACTGCATGACCATGGGCTCATCATTACCTCCGGTTTGGCGCGCGCGGTCAAATACTCCATCACAAAGAACGCTATCCGCGCGTATGATTTTGACACTAGCGTGTATGAATCAACCGACACAGCGACAACTCAAACACTTTTTAACCACACACTTTTTGATTCATACGAAACGATTTTTTCCGATGACGAAACAAAGAAGCTGTCCGAAACTACAAAACAATACCGCGCATGGAAAGAAAATACTCCGCCGGAGTATCAAGCGCTCGCGTATGAGCGTTGCGCGATAGAATTTTCTTGGAAATCTTCAAAAATAGAAGGAAATACTTATTCGCTCCTTGAAACCGAAGCGCTCATAAAAAATAAAGTGGAGGCAGAAGGAAAGCCCCATGAGGATGCCGCGATGATTCTCAATCAAAAAAATGTTTTTGACAAGATAATAAGTGGCGCATTCACTGACCTGCTTTCTGTGCGAACACTTACCGATATGCACAAAATGCTCGTAGAGGGCCTCTATATTCCTCACGACCTGCGCATTGCGCACGTCGGCATCACGGGAACAAACTACGTGCCGCTCCAGTTTCAGTCGCAAATAAGAGGGGCGCTGGAGCGGCTTCTCGGACTCGTAAAAAAAACTGATAATCCGTTTCAAGCGGCGCTTTTTCTCCTTGCCGGAATTGCCTACATCCAACCTTTTGCGGATGGGAACAAGCGCACTTCACGGCATATGGCGAATGCGATACTGCATAGAAATAATATGCTCCCCGTCGCATGGAGGACGGTTGATGAAATCACGTACAAAAAATGCGTGATTGCATTCTACGAACTCGGCAACATTCGCCCACTCGCGCTTTTGTGGCTTGAAAATTATATTGAAACCACGAAGGCATTTTTTGAAAGCAGATAAGGGAGGTATGGTAATTTTCTGAATGCGGAGAGAAAAAAGACCGAGGAAATCACCGAAATCCGCAAACGCCATTGGGTGAAATAGAAAATAAGAACCCCGGAACTATATTGTTCCGGGGTTAAACGTTTGTTGGCTTACGTTAAAAAGAAAGCTCTAATTCGCAATACCCGCAATCGTTCTTGCGATAGTAAGAAATTATAAGCTTATTCACGTGTGCCACAAATACATTGTTGACGAAACTGGAAAATTCGTCCACAGACTCCATCAGTGACCCCAGGCCACCAGTTTTAATCGCCAACATCATAGTGCTATAATAGCAATCAAACTGTACCCCAGAATCGAGAAAAATTTTAATTACTGAGTTGACTTTGCCGACGGCAATAATGTAGCTTGCGACCGGCTCTTCTCCCGGCGCAAAGCCATTAAACTTTATTTTCTGGGAAGGAACGAGGTTGCCGCGCCCGGAAAACTTTACTGGTAGTTTTGTAACTGATCCCATGAGTTTCTCCTAATTTTCAAGGTTTGGGTTTTTTGCTAATTACAGTATTACATAAAATATCCAGTATGTCAAGGTTACGTAATGGCTGGATTCAAATTGCTAATGCATCAGTAATTAAGCTGTTAAAAGATTCATACG
>JBBTTL010000050.1:0-1470 GCA_038064275.1 Patescibacteria group bacterium
ACGCGATCAAGCATTTGTTTTGAACAAGAGTAAATCCAGCGTTGTTTGTCTATCGGCCCGAGCACCAAATTAGATTCGTAGGGATGAAATTCTGTGTCTTCGCTCATGCCGTAAACTTCTGATGTGGATGGGAACAAAAGCCTCTTCTTATATTTCACGGTCGCGCGAACAATCGGCAGATTTGCCTCAAAATCAAGCTCAAATGTTTTAAGCGGTGACTTTACATAACTCATCGGAGTGGCTATTGCCACGAGAGGCAAAACAACATCGCATTTTATAATATGATATTCAATCCATTCTTTATTAATGAGTATGTCTCCTTCAAAAAAATGGAACTTCGGGTTAGAGATAAAATCGGCCACGCGGTCACTCTGCATATCCATGCCATAAACCTCCCAATCGGTTGTCTCCAAAATCCGTTTGGAAAGATGGTGGCCTATAAAGCCGTTTATGCCCAAAATAAGTATTTTTTTCATGATTTTTATAATATGGGTATACTACCACACTGCCTAAACCCGACAAACAAAAATGCCGCGCGAGTACTCGGCGAATTTCTATAAAGTTCTTCCGACAAGCTTTTCCGTAAAATTCCAAATCTTCTCCGCAAGCGCATTGTCTTTTGAAAGCGAAGAGGATTTTTTTATTTTCTTATCTTCAAAATATTCCCCGGTTATTTTTTCCACCTCGGGAGATACGGCCAGATAAACGCTTGTTTCCGCGCCCCTTTTTACAGAGAGGGCTGTCTTTTGATAAAAAAAACGAATGATTGGATTCATGTGCTCAATATTTTTTAATGTCATTTTGGTTGTGACGACTCCGGGATTAAGGGCATTTGCCGTAACCCCCGTGCCAGATAATTCATGGGCTAATTTTTTAGTAAACAAAATAAGGGCGAGCTTTGACTGGGCGTATGTTTTATAAAGGTCAAAGCTGTGCCCACTTTGCATGTCCTCAAAATTAATTTTTCCCTGGCCGTGAAGAGACGAGGAGACATTTACGATACGCGACGGGGCGCTTGATTTAAGCAAGGGCAACAGAAGTTTTGTGAGCAAGAATGGGGCCAAGTAATTGACCGCGAAATCCATTTCAAATCCGTCGCGGGATACTTTTCGTTCATGTTCCATAACTCCGGCGTTGTTTATAAGCGCGTCAAGACGATTATGTGTGCGGGCAAAATCGCAAGCAAGCTGGCGCACGGAAGAGAGAGAAGAAAAATCAACCACCAGAAAACTCGTTTGGTTGTTGCCGGTGCGCGAGACAATTTCTTTCAGCGTTTCCTCTCCTTTCTTGGCGGAGCGCGCAGTGAAAACGACATTACCGCCCATGGCGGAGAGCGCTGTCGCCGTCTCTTTGCCTATACCAGAAGTTGCTCCAGTCACAAGATAAACTTTGTCTTTTAAATTCATATTTTATTCCTCTTCAATAATTTTAAAGTCTTTGGCTTGTGGGGCGCTCTCTTTCTTGGTTCGC
>JBBTTL010000051.1:0-8762 GCA_038064275.1 Patescibacteria group bacterium
ATTGAACAAAGTTTTGGGGTTGTTATACTTGAGACAGATCTGTGGTATTGGCCATTCGCAAAAGCTTCCCGTCGCTTAGACGGAATTAATCTTGCGAAGCACATTGCTTCACAATTGAACACAAAAAGTCCCAATCTTATGTTGGGCGATATTATAAAAAAAGCGCTCCGCACTTTCCGAAAAAGTCCGCAGCGCTTTTTCTCGTCCCAACCCCCCCCTCTCTCTACCTTAAAAAACGCTATAGCGTTTTTTAAGGTAACAGGGTATTAAAAACTAAACCACTTCCAACAAAAACTTTTCTAGGGCGATTGGAAATTCAACTGTTCCACGATGGCTTTCGTGATAAATGGAAATGAGCCGCGACAGGGCCGTCTTCAATTCTCTTTCATCCCATTTCGGGGCAAACGATTTTGCTTTCATAAGCGGATACGAAAGTTTCTCCGCAAGTCCCCCGTTTTTAACCAATAATAGATTTTTAAATTGCCAAAAAATAATGCCGTGAAGCTCCTCCGCTCTCGCTCCTTTTGACACGGCTTCCACAAATAGCGCCCAAGCCCCTTTTCTATCGCGACGCGCCACGGCATCTGCCAAGGCAAACCCGCTGTTATCTTTTTTAAGCCCTTTTTCCTCTAAACCCAAAAATATGGCCTTGCCTCCGTTTTTTTCCACTCTTTCAATGATATCTTTAGTGGTTCTCGGTTCACCTATTATAAAAACGTTTAAGGAGCTAGCCAAAATTTTTATTTTATTGCCGAATAGTTCTTTTAACTCTTTGGTTTCAAGCGTATTCCGCAAAATCACCACTGAAACGTTTTGAAAAAGTCCTTGTCCAAAAGAAAGTTCATCAAGCTTATCCTCATTAATTTCCTCGGTATTAAGGTCTGTTTCAAGCGCCCCCGGATAAATACTGGCTAATTCTTTCCGAAGCTCTTCTATTTTGGCGAGTCGCGACGCGCTGTCTCCGCCATAAATTAAATACAACATTGGATTAGCAATTAGTCGTTAGCGATTAGCGATTAGTATAATCAGGAAAAAATCAAATCCAGGGGCGGACTTTGGCTTTATATTTTTCGTAATCGTCGCCGTATTTTTTGTGCAAAAGCTTTTCTTCGCGCCTGACTATGGCAATGTTAACAATATAAAAAGCAATGATTGTCCCGAGGAGCATTGGCAAAGAATTGGCAATGAGAGCGAACCCGAGCGTCAAAAGGGCGAGAGCGACGTAGGTGGGATTGCGGCTCCACCTATAAGGCCCGTAGCTGAATTTACGTTCGCCCTTACCGCTCTGTTCATTGGCCACAAACGACTTTATGGACTTTTGAGACCAAACGATAATGAGCGGGGCAAGAAAAATAAAAAGCAAGCCGAAAGGCAAAAGACCGCCATCCTTTATAATTGTTATCGGATAGCGCAAATGAACGAAAAAAGATAGCAAAAAAATCACCAAATACACAACTGGCGAATAGACCACCAGTCCGAGAATACTTTCGCTTAGGGGACTTTTTTTTGAGATTTCTTTTTTCTCCTCCATAGTGAGATTTTACATCATCAGGCCCCAAGCGTACAGCTCGTTTTGAATCAGGATAAAAACTGGCTCCAAAACTACAAACTACTCACTACAAACTTCCCCTAAACCTCCCCCCAATTTCTGCCGGAGGAAAAATTAACGATAATGGGAACACTCGGCACTTTATTTAAATAACTCCTTTTGAATACCGCTTCCATACTTTCCTTAATTACTTTCTCCGCAAAATCCGCTACCCCAACCTCCGCCTCGTAAATAAGCTCGTCGTGGATTTGAAGCAGAAGATGCGTTTTGGGGTTAAGTTTATTTTTTCCTAAATCATCGTCGGCTAATTTTATGGCAATCTTTATAATATCGGCGGCGGTACCCTGGAGCGGAGCATTGATGGCCATGCGCTCCGCCATGGCTCTGACAAACGGAATACTTGAGCGGATTCCGGGAAAATACCGCCTGCGACCGAAAAGGGTCTCTGTGTAGCCGTTTTTTTTGGCAAATAATTTCACATTTTCAAGATAATCCGCAAGCTCGCCAAACTCTCTCAAATAATCATCATAAAATTTTTGGGCTTCGGCCCGAGTGCTACCCAAATTATCTTTGAGGGCTGTCACCCCCATGCCGTAGACAATGCCGAAATTGATTACTTTGGCGCGCCGGCGCATCTCGGGCGTCACCTCGCTTTCGGGAACTTTAAATACCCGTGCCGCCACCGCGTTGTGGGCATCTTTGCCTTCCTTAAATATTTGAGTTAAATATTTATCGCCCGAAAGAATGGCCGCCACCCGAAGCTCTATCTGGGAATAATCAAAAGACAAGAGGAGGTGTCCTTCACTTGCCACAAAACCGTTCCTAACGGCCCGGCCAAGTTCGCTTCTAATCGGTATATTCTGAAGATTGGGATTGGCTGAAGAAAAACGCCCCGTAGTCGTGCCTGTTTGTATAAAGTGGGTGTGCAAGCGGCTATTGTCGTCAAGGAGAGGAGGAATGGCGTCAATATAAGTTGAAAGCAATTTCTGCAATTCCCTATAATTCACAATTTCCGAAATAATCGGATGAGAATCTTTTAGCTTTTCCAATTCCGATATTCTGGTTGAACGCGCCCCGCCTTCCGTTTTCTTCATACGCGTCCCAATATTTGCCATAAGACGAAGCTTGTCAAAAAGAATAACCCCCATTTGTTTCGGGGAATTAATGTTGAACTCCTCGCCGGCATATTCCCATATTTTCTTTTCAAATTCTTTAAGTTTGCCGCGATAGACGCCCGCGAGTTTCTTAAAATACATCGCGTCAACCAAGATTCCCCTCTCTTCGGCTTTTTTAATAATGGGAACAATGGGAAGTTCGATTTCTTCATAAACTCGGTAGAGCCCGCGCGCCACGAGCTCTTCTTTAAGAATTTCCAGCGACTGGCCGAGGGTTTTTTTCTGGTTATCTTTCTTGGTGAATTCCAATATGTCTTCTATGTCCGGATTTGTTTTTTCGGAATCAACGAGCCACAGGGCGATTCCCGCATTGGTTAGTTTTGTTTGGTCTATTTCCTCCACTTTTTCCGCCATCGCATCATTTTTTTCATTGTCGGATTTTTTATCGTCAACAACCATCCCGAAAAGCACGCGAACTCTGGCGGCTAAGCTTTTAAATTCAAGCTCCCTCAAAAGACTCTCTATTTTTTCAACACTGGCGTCTTTTATCCATGTTTCTTTCGGGATAGCGAATAAAATTGGAGCGTCCCTCCGTATTAGAGCGAGCGTTTTGGAAAAAAGGGCTTCTTCTTCACCTTCGGATAATAGGTTCACAATCCGCTCTGTCATGCCAACCGCGATAATTTTTTTTCTATCGCGGCGCAAAACGCCGTAGAGATTCTCAATGGTACCGAATTCTTTAACCAAAGTAGTGGCTGTTTTCTCGCCGATACCTGAAATACCGATTATGTTGTCCGACGGATCGCCGCGCAGTCCCTTGAAATCAGGCAGGAGTTTCGGCGGAAAACCGAATCTCTCTATCACCCCTTTTTCGTCGTAGAGAATAGTGTCGTTTATCCCTTTTTTCAGGGTGTAGACGCGTACCCGCGCATCGTCAACAAGCTGCATGGTGTCCATATCGCCCGAGGCGATAATTATGTCTATATCTTTTCCGCCAGAGGCGGATCCGCCTTTGGCGGACAGTTGCTCCACAATGGTGCCTAAAATATCGTCTGCCTCAAATCCGGGATGTTCGTACATCGGTATTCCAAAAGCAGTAAAAATATCCTTAGAACGGATAATCTGGGCCACGAGAGCTTCATCCGCCTTTGGACGCCCGGCTTTATATTTTTCATAAGCCACATGCCTGAAGGTCGGGCCGGGCAAATCGTAAGTGGCGGCAATATAATCCGGTTTTAGATCTTTAATAATTTTTAAAAGCATTGCCACAATACCGTAGAGCGCTCCTGTCGGCTGGCCTTTGCTTGTGGAAAAATCAGGCAGAGCGTGATAGGCCCGATGAATAATGGCGTGAGCGTCAAGAAGCACCAGTAGCTTTTTCTTTTTTTCTTTCTTGTTTTCTTTCTCTGTTTTTTTCTTTTCTTGGGTCATTTTTTTAACTTTATGGAGCGGATTTTCTCGTCTATAAATTTAAAGTGGAGATGGCGACAGTGTTTCGGTAAAATACGCTTCATTTTTTCTCCCCATTCAATAATAATCAAATTTCCTTTATCGCGGATGAGTTTGTCAAATCCAATAGCGGCCAACTCTCGCCAGTCGTCCAGGCGATAAGCGTCAATGTGTACGAGATGCGAAAAGCCAAATCTCTTTTTCGCGACGCCTCCAATTTTATAAATTCTCTCAATCACAAATGTGGGGCTGGTAACTCGCTCTTTAATACCCAAAGCTTTAGCGATTCCTTTTACAAAAGAAGTTTTACCGGACCCTAAATTCCCGGAGCAAGCGACTACTGTTGCCCTCGTTCCAGAACGGTTTCGCCCGAGATTTGTCAAAATTTCTTTGGCAATAGAGTGTGTTTGGGCAATACTCATTGAAGTATGCATGGGTGAATTCTACCATAACGAAAACCCCTCACTTTTAGCGGGGGTTTTTCGTTGCTACTAATAAACTTAAAACTGGTCTCAAATTTACTGGATGGTTTTGTTATTGTAAAATTTCCGAGACACCAGAATAAGGCCTAAAATCACGAGGACAAGAAGAAGCCACCCTAAGAACGTACTCGGAAAGAAGCCATCACCGCCGAAAAACGAAGCGGCTGCCTGTGTTACGCCGGTACCGGCGCAGATATTGTTGAGCGAATAAGCCACCACTTCTTCCTGCGCTCCTGACCCGGAATCAGTATCAACCAGAGCGGCAGTAATGACTATTGTTTTCCCTGTCTCTGCGGTGCGCCCAACATCGGCGCGCACCCGAACTGTTCCCTCCTCGCCCGCTGCCACGGCGCCGATGGAAACTACAACGCTATTATCTTTGTCGGAATATGTTCCGCGATTTGTGTCTTTGAAGCTAAGCTCCGCTGGTAAAATCACCCGAAGAACTACGTCTTTAAGCGCCCGCGCGGAAGTATTTTTGTAAGTAACCACGTATTCAATGTTTTCTCCGCGCGGGGCGCACACTCCGCTCCGGTCAATTGAGAGCCCCATCAAAGACGGTTTTGCGGTGCCTGTTGGAACGGTCGTAGTATTTTTCACAATCACCGTCGGAGAATTATCCCGTGTTACATTCGTGCCGGTCGTAAAATTCATAATATCCCCTTTGAAAGTCCCCTGTGAATTAGTCACCACCGCGCGATAGTAGTAGCGCGTATTTGGCTGTAGCCCAAATAAACTTGCAAAGAATGATACTGAGGGTGCTGTTCCGATTGTCTGAGACGGTGTCGTGTTCGTGATACCGAGAGAACTATCCGTTCCCCACTCAAAGTACCCGCTAGGAGAAGCGTAACTTAAGCTAAGGTAGTAATTGGAATTATTGTAGCTGTAATTGTAATTTTGGTTTGTAAGAGCAAGAGCGTTCAGGCGGGCACTCGTCTGACCGACATTCGTGGCAAGCAATGTTGTCGCCGATATTCCGCTTGATCCGGAAACCCCGCCCAATCCGGTCGTATTGAAGGTGAGAATATTTCCGTAAACCTGACCGCTTGGTCCCTGGGCCACGGCCCGATAGTAATAAGTGGCGTTTGGCACAAGTCCGGTTATAAGCTGGTTAAAAGAACCGGTGGAAAGTCCCTGGCCGGTTTTAATGGTCTGACTTCCCAAATAATTATTGTTCGTGCCCCACTCAAACCAGCGCGTGGTATTAACGCCGTTCGGATCAACTTGGCCGTTTAGGTAAGCAAACGTGTCGCCCACGCCCGTAGCCCCGTAGGTTGTAACGTAGGGCTGGTTGGTGTTGCCGCAATTTCCATAATAGCCGTAGTTAGAGCAATTGTAATTATCAAAACCGGTTGAAAACGAAACGACATTGCCGTAAACAATGATTCCTTGGGAATTCTGGGCCAGAGCCCGGTAATAATAAGTCGTATTATAATTTAAATTTGAGAGAGTATAACTGTAATTTGAAAAACCGGTGCCGTATGAGCTTTGCGGGACCGTGTTGCCGAAAGAAGAGGTCGGGCCCCACTCAAACCAAGCGTTAGTATTGGCGCCATTGCCATTAACCGTGCCGCTCAATGTCGCGCCGTTTTGATTGATATTGGACGGAGTGTTGGTGTTTACGGTAGGTTGGCTGGAGCTTCCACCGCAGGAAGAAGTGGTAAATGATTGCAGTGTTCCCTGCGCGGCCCCGGCGCTGTTCTGGGCCATAGCTCTCCAGTAGTAGGTAGTATTCGCGTTAAGTCCGGAAATCAACCGGCTGAAAGTAGCATAAGCAGAACTTGAAGGAAAGTTTTGCCTGATGGTGGTGTTGCCAAAAAAAGAGGTCGGGCCGTACTCAAACCAAGCCTCGGTCAAATTGCCGTTGGGGGTAACCCAGCCGTTAAGTATGGCGGAACTGCAAGTAACCCCCGATACATTTTGCGAGACGCTTTGGGCCTGCGCCAAAGGAGCGCTCAAAATAAGGGCGCTGGCTATAACAAGCCCAAAAAACAGGCCTTGGAAAGTAAAAATTTTACCGTTGGTATTTTTCATGATTTTTCTATTATACAACCGCACAACTTATTTGTCAACCACGTAGTGAATCCGCCTCTAGCGGACCTACTACAGGGTCAACCCCTCCTCGAAATTAAGTAGCCGGCCGTACGTTGCAATTTTTTAAGACACCAAAATTTCAAAATTTAATTTAGTGTCTTGAAAAATTGCGGGAGGAATCCATTCCTCCCGCGCGCGATCGCATATCGCGGTCGCGCGATTACATTGAAGCTAGGGGCCAACTCCCGGTAGCCCTCCGCCGCCGCTAGTTCCGCCAGTCGGGTCACCTTCCCCCCAACACTCGACGAGGATACAAACGACCGCAACTAACCCCGCGGTCCTGCCCCAGTCAATGGATGAGGTCTGTTCATTGGACACAAAAATCTCCCTCATCCAACTTCCTTGGGTAAGAGTGAGTGCCGCCTTGCTATCCGTGGCCACAGTACTTGGGGGAAACAGGCGGTCACTTTCAAATACTTCGTTCAAGCATTTGGCGTGACCCACAATCTTATCGCCTTCCCAAATAAAGTCTTGGTCTTTTGGCGCGGCCACTATCCACCCCACACCCGCGGTCGTAACCATGCGAAGGCAATAAAACATCTCAAGCTTTGCCTGAATTCTTGTGCTCCCGTCAGCCGGGGCAACAGGAACCCTTGCTTGAAGTATGGGCTCGTAGAAATCAAACGCCCCAGCAAACGCCGCCTGCCGACACTCTTCCTTGCTTTGAAATATGGGCGACGCCCCCCGACGAGGGATAAATCCCGAGAAAACGGCAGCTTTCGTTTTGGCTGCTGATGCCACAATTTCCACGTCTTTTTCAAAACGGACCACTCCCGCGGGGCTTTCCACATAAATACGTACAGTCCCTTTTGCCCCGGGAGGCACACCCTGGATTACAACCTTCTGCGGGGTGTTACCCTGAACGCGCTGGGAGTTGCTTTTCTTTTTTGTTGATTTGTCGTCGCCTTCCCATTCGCCTCGCACCCGACAACTCTCTCCGCACGACGGAGTGGTGACTATGGTTTCAAGAAACGCCTTCCTCAGTGTGATGTCAGAAACCTCCGGCTGGGGAAGATCTGCTTCCGTATATTTGGCTACTGGAAGGCCTGCGCACCCGGCCAGCGCCATTACGGCAATTATTACAAAGAGCTTAAAGAGCTTCATGGCTCCTCTCCTTCAAGAAAGTAGGTTTATCGGGAAATCTCTGTTCACATTCCTACCATAAACAAAATCCTATGTCAACCCCGATTGGGGTAGTATTAAGTAGCAAGTATTAAGTATTAAGGGGAAACGAAAAAAAATAAAAAAGAGCGGGCAGGGAAATTTCGCGAGAGAACTTCTCGGAAAATTTCTTCCTGACCGCCCTTGGTCCGAGCGATTTAATAATTTCGATTTCGCTCGAACTGTCTTTGTCTTTCTCCCCACTCGTCGTAGGGGTCTGCCTTGTCAAACACGGTCGGCGGCTTCGTTTTAGGCGAACAATCCTCCAGAAGTGCGTAGCTGGGACCGTCGCCCGGGGTAATGACTCGGGCGATCATACGTCCCCGACCATTGTGGTTTTTTCTGAAAAACCCCCCGAACATGGCGTCGGCGAAGTTCTCCACGCACACTACAGCCCGCGTTGAACTCTGCGCGGAGTTTTTCGCGAGCCCTTCCGGAGCGATTTTCAGACAATCCTCTTTTGGGAGAATCTGCCCGGCGGATTCGCAAACGATACTTCCGCCGCCGTCCTTCAACCATCTTACGTCGGACGACGACGTCTGATACGCCGGTCCGGTTGCGCACCCCGCGAGGAGTGCGAGCACTGCCACCGCAAAAAACTTTACAGTTTTCATGGCCCCTCCCGTGAAGGATGCGTGAGTTGAGTGGAAATATGAATGAACTTACACATATCTTATATCATATCCGCCCGCCAATGTCAACCCCGGTTGGGGTAGTATTAAGTGGGGTAGTATTAAGTATAAAGTATTAAGTATAAAGTATTAAGTATTAAGAAATTGTTTAAAACGTTCCCCAGCGCGCTTAACTCTTACTTTATCATTTTATCCGTTATATGAGTACATATAACTGGTTCTCTCGGTTAAAACGCATAAGACAGTAGTCTTCTTCGTTTTTCCCTCGCTGCCAGTTATA
>JBBTTL010000052.1:0-1203 GCA_038064275.1 Patescibacteria group bacterium
AAAGGCCGGAATGGCGGTCCAATCTTCTCCGTTCTCATTTAAGCCGCCGTCAATAATCATATCCTCTCCTTTTTTGTCCATCTGTTTTTTAACCGCTTCAGTCGGCGGAACATGCTCCTTTGGGCCCTTTTTTTCATCGGACTCCTTTCCCAGCTGGAAGAGAGATTTACGGGGAGAGTTTGAAGAAAATCCGGAGGCAATAACAGTAACCTTAATTTCGCCTTTCTTTAGGTTAACGTCGCGCATGGCCCCGAAAATAACTTTAGCGTCTTTGTCTATGGATTCGGTAATTACCTTGGCCGCCTCTTGTATTTCGTGCATGGTCATGCTGTCGTCGCCGGCAATGGCAAAAAGCACTCCTTTGGCTCCCGCGATAGAAACATCAAGAAGGGGGGAGTTAATAGCCGCATTGGCCGCTTCTACCGCGCGATTTTCACCGCTTCCTTTGCCGATTCCCATAAGAGCCGGTCCGGTATTTGACATCACCGCTCTTATGTCGGCAAAGTCTACGTTAACGATACCTGGAATAGTGATAAGCTCGGAAATTCCCTCAACCGCTTGGCGCAATATCTCATCGCAAATGGCAAAAGCGTTTTTAAGCGAAGTATTTTTGTCTATTACCCCAAGCAATCGGTCGTTCGGAATGACAATGAGGGCGTCCACTTCTTTTTCAAGATCCTCTATGCCTTTTTCGGCCAGTCGCATGCGCTCCCGGCCTTCAAAAAAGAACGGCTTGGTGACGACGCCGACAGTCAATATTCCTTCTTCCTTGGCGATGCGGGCGATTGAAGGGGACGCCCCGGTGCCCGTTCCTCCTCCCATACCGCAAGTTATGAAAATCATATCGCCCCCTTTCAACGCCTCCCTGATTTCTTCTTTAGTTTCTTCCGCCGCGCGTTTGCCTATATCAGGGTCCATTCCGGAACCGAGCCCCTTGGTTGAATTTTTGCCGATATGAATTTTTTTCGTCGCCAGTGAGCTATGCAAGTCCTGGGTGTCGGTATTCATGGCGATAAAATCAATTCCTTTCACTTTGGAATTAATCATATGGTTGAGAGCGTTCTTGCCGGAACCACCGACGCCGATTACTTTAATTCTGGCGAATGCTTCTATTTCGGGATTTAATTTGGGCATGGTGCGTATTTTATTATTAGATAAGGTTGCTTGCATCATATCAGAAGTAACTCATAACTTACAACCCAC
>JBBTTL010000053.1:0-5104 GCA_038064275.1 Patescibacteria group bacterium
TTTATAAACATCCGCGCGGCTTTTTAGTTACGCTATTTCTCTTTTTCTTTTCTATTCAAAATACTTGCGCAATTTTTGGTGTAATTTGCGGTGATGATTGGCAAGTTTAGGAGATTTGCTCAAGAATTTTGAAACCCATTCATCAATGGCGGAAAACACGAACGAAAGAAGCACCAGCCCTATAATGATAAAAAGGATTCCCTGGAGAAACGGCAGAAAAAGGCCGATCACGCCAAACACAAGAAACAAAAGCGCGAGAATGACAATAGCGGTTCTTTTTATGTGTCGTATCATTTTGTTTTACGGCGCGGTGCAATTAGCCGCAATGGTATATCCCGCCACCTCGGCTTCCTTAGTTGAAGAAAAAGTCACTTTATTTTGTTCACTGATTCGCGAAAGTCCGCCGCACCACGGGAAATAATATTTAGTGCCGTTTTTGGAAGCGACAATGTCTGTTGCTTGTGGCTCTGGTTGCGTTGTGACAATATTTTCTTTTTCTTGGATAATGGGGCTTGTTTCTTCGGGGGCGACATTATTAATTGTCACGGGCGTTCTTCTTTCTTCCAAAAGCGACAGTCTGCCTAGTCCAAACGAAGCCAACGCCACCAAAATAATCAAGAATGAAAGAAAAAGTGGGGTCTCTTCCGCCTTTGCCCTAAAAAACTTGATTTTTGAAAAGATATTAGATATAATCATCCCTGTCGTTTAATTTGATTTATTATAGCACCCAACATGGCTAATTTGGCTTTCGCTATAAGCTAATAGCTAAAAGCTAAACGCTACCCTCCATGGCAACAAAAAAAGCCGCCGGATCAGCTAAAAACTTAAGAGATTCAAACCCGAAGTATTTGGGCATCAAGCTCGCAGACGGGGTAACCGCCAAATCGGGCTCTATAATCGTCCGCCAGCGAGGAACAAAAATCATGCCCGGTAAAAATGTGCTTGTGGGCAGAGACCACACCCTTTTCGCAGTCAAAGACGGTATCGTGAAATTTACGTCAAAGAGAAAAATAAACTTCGATGGGAAAACCGTCATCAAAAAAATAGCGAGCGTCCTCTAAATCCCCTCCACTACTAATACGAATTTCGCCTTTTGGCCTGCGGCGGAAACCTCTATCATAAATTCACCCTTTTCTTTTATGGGCTTTTCAAGCATTATACATTCGCTTGGAATATCCAGATGCTTCTCTTTTTTAATTAGCACCGAAATCTCTTCTTTGTGAACACCGGCGAACAAATGACCCAGTTCATTGGCCTTTTCTACAGCCAAGATTCGCTCCCCGTCAAGCGAGGCTATGTTTTTCTTAAGCAAATCTTTGTGGATATTTTGCTTTGCCGATTCGGTCGCAATCAACTTTTTGGCTTGCTCAAGCGCCTTTGGTGTAGCGACTTCAGCCATTTTTTGAGGAAATAAAAAATTACGGGCGTAGCCCGGGGAAACTTCCTTCGTTTCGTACTTTTTTCCTGTACCTTTCACGTCTTTTAAAAATATTACTTGCATTTTTTATTAGTTAGTTAGTAACAATTCAACCGCTCGCTCCATCTGCGTATCGCGGCCCTTTTCCGCGTCTTCTTTTTTGATTGATACTTCTACCTCCGGCTTAAGTCCGCCTTCAGAGATTGAAATGCCATTTGGTGTCAGCCATCTCGCCACCGTAACCTTAAGTGACGTATCGGGCGTAATTTTTATAAGTTCTTGCACCGAGCCTTTGCCGAAGGTCTTCTCCCCCACCAAGCGGGCTATTTTGTGCTCCGAAAGAGCACCGGCCAAAATTTCAGAAGCCGAGGCCGACCCCTCGTTCACCAAAATTACAAATTTAAGCTTATCCGAAAATATATTGTATCCCTTGCTTCTGAAAACTTGCGACTGCCCGTTTTTTTTATTCTCTTCGGTCACTATTGTTTTGCCTTGCGGCAAAAACCAGCTAGCCATATCCACCGATGCCTCTAAATATCCGCCGGGATTGTTGCGCAAGTCAAGTATAAGCTTGTCGGAACCAGAATTTACAAACTCCTCAAGGGCTTTCCTGAATAACCGGGGTGAGTTCGCGGAAAAACTGTAAAGCTTGATTACAAAAATCTCATCAGTGCGCTTCTCCGTGTCTATAGTCGGTATGTTGATTGTGTCGCGCACAACCTTAAATTCCAGCGGATCCTTCTCGCCCTCACGATAAATAGAGAGCACCACCGTCGTGCCTTTCGGTCCGCGAATTAGAGACACCGCCTTTTCCACGCTCATGTCGATGGTCGGCTTACCGTCAATTTTTATGACTTTATCGCCCGACTTGATGCCCGCATTAAACGCAGGCGTTCCTTTGAGCGGAGCAATAACGGTAATGGTTCGGTCTCTAATGCCGATTTCCATGCCAACACCTTGAAATTCGCCGTTGATGCTCTCTTCAAAATTTTTTGACTCTATTGGCGGAAAAAAGACCGTATATGGATCGTTATATGACTGCGCCAATCCCGATATGGCTCCCCAAACTCTGTCTTGCTCGGTCGTAGTTGCTTTAAACGATACATACTTTTCATCAAGAACGTTCCATGCTTTCCAGAATGGGTCAAAATCCGTCCCCGTTGGAAGGGGTGTCGGGGCCTCCTTATTTGAAAGCGATGTCACTTTTTTAACCTCGGGATAACGACTTAAACCGACATAAACGCCACCGCCAAAGGAGGCGGCAACAATAATTATCGCTATTAATCCAACAAGTACGCGCTTGAGTCCAAACATAAGTACTTCGCATTATCGCAAACTTATTCCGAGCGGTCAATAAAAAAGGGTAGTATTAAGTATTAAGTATTAAGTATTAAGTATTAGGTATTAAGTATTAATATTCCCTGATATACTTAATTTACGGCGATATCAGCTAAAATTAAATATTTATGATAAATACATACACTCACAAAAAACTGACCTGGGTTGATCTTGAAAACCCGACCACGGCGGAAGTTTCGCAATTGATGAAAGAATACAATATCCATCCATTGGTTGGACAGGAATTGCTCTCCCCCACGGTCCGTCCAAAAGTAGACCTTTATGACAGTTTTATTTATCTCATTCTTCACTTCCCTACCGTCAGCCACAGCCACAACGGCAAGATGGAACAGGAGGTTGATTTTATAATCGGCAAAAACTTTTTGATTACTGTGCACTATGACATGGTGGACCCTCTGCGCGAATTTTCAAAAATGTTTGAGGTAAATTCAATTCTGAATAAATCAAATATGGGCGACCATGCCGGCTATCTTTTTTACTACATCATGCGAGAAATGTATAAAAATTTAAGCAACGAACTTTCCGGCATTACTAATTGCCTAAAAGACATAGAAGAAAAAATATTTGCAGGGGAAGAAGGAAAGATGGTAAAAGAGATTTCAGATACCAATAAATCGCTTCTTGATTTCAGAGAATCAATCCGTTTCCACAAAGAGGTGCTGGAGTCGTTTGAAGTCGCCGGCAAACATTTTTTTGAGGAGAAATTTCACTACTACCTGCGCGCCCTCATTGGCGAATACTACAAAGTCTACAACCAGCTTGAAAACCAGAAAGAAATGCTGGTTGACTTGCGGGAGACCAATGATTCTCTCCTTACCACAAAAACCAACGAAACCATGAAGTCACTGACAATTATGGCTTTTATAATATTGCCCATGACATTTGTCGCTCAAATTTTCGGCATCAGCTCCGCCTATCTTCCTTTGGTCAATTCTCCGGATGGTTTATGGAAAATTCTTGGAATTATTATTATCGTTGGTATTTTGGTGTTCTTTTCTTTTAAATACAAAAAATGGCTCTAAGGTTCTACAATACTCTCACCCGTTCATTTGAAGAATTCAAACCCATAAATCCTCCTCGCGTCGGTATTTATTCGTGCGGGCCGACGGTTTACGGTTCTTCTCACATAGGAAATTACCGGGCCTATATCTTTGCCGACATCCTAAAACGAACGCTCTCCTATCTGGGATATGAGGTAAAACAAGTAATGAATTTAACCGACGTGGACGATAAAACGATCCGCGATTCGCAAAAGGCCGGCAAGTCACTCCGCGATTTTACCGAGTATTTCACCCAGGAGTTCTACAAAGACAGAGACCTGTTGAATATCGCGTCGGCGGATATATATACCAAGGCCACCGATTACATAAATGAGATGGTTTCCATTATAGAAACCCTTTTAGCCAAGGGATACGCCTACAAGAGCGAAGACGGGAGCGTTTATTTTTCCATAGAAAAAGATAAGGAATACGGCAAATTGTCGCATCTTGATTTGGGAACCCTGAAAGAGGGGGCTTCCGGAAGGATAAAGGCGGACGAATACGAAAAAGACAATGTTCACGATTTTGCTCTCTGGAAATCGTGGGACAAAGCTGACGGAGATGCTTATTGGGAAACGAGTCTCGGCAAGGGACGTCCCGGTTGGCACATAGAGTGCTCGGCCATGAGCATGAAAAATCTTGGCCAGAGTTTTGATATACACACAGGCGGCGTAGACAATATATTTCCCCACCATGAAAACGAAATTGCCCAATCGGAATGCGCCACCGGAAAAACTTTTGTGAAATACTGGATGCACAACGGGTGGCTTTTGGTTGACGAAAAAAAGATGGCCAAGTCTCTCGGGAATTTTTATCTGTTGCAAGACCTTTCGGAGCGCGGAATTTCCCCGCTTGTTTTCAGATATTTTCTTCTCGGCGCCCACTATCGCTCCAAGCTCAATTTTACCTGGGAAGCCATAGGAGGGGCCCGAACGGCATACGAGAGACTGGCCGCCGAAATTTTTGAACTTCCTTCTCACGGCAATATAAATCAAAATTATAAAAATAAATTCACTGAATTTATAAGCGACGACCTTGGAACTCCGCGAGCATTGGCCCTAATATGGGAAATCCTAAAAGACTCTACCCTAGAACCCGCGGACAAAAAAGCGACCATCCTTGATTTTGACAAAGTGCTGGGGCTTGGGTTGGATAAGCTAGAACCCTTAATTCTACCCTATAACGTACAGGCGTTACTTAAAGAGCGCGAGGAGGCGCGGCGCGCCAAAAACTGGCAATTGGCCGATGAAATAAGGCGGAAAATAGAAGGCTTGGGCTATGTCGTCAA
>JBBTTL010000054.1:0-2160 GCA_038064275.1 Patescibacteria group bacterium
GAAGTCAAAGATAAATGGGTAGTATAAAGTATAATGTATTAAGTATTATGCTGATAAAAGCTCGCGCCTTTATTTAAAATCGGATTGTTTTGCTATACTTTATATACTTGTCCCGTTAGAAATTCACAATAGTAATGTCTTTTTAGACAAACGGGTCGATAGTAGGAAAGTTTTAATACACTAATCATTATGAGCCATAATTTCTAATGGGATGAAAGTAAGCGAAGAACAGCTCAAAAAGTTTATAAAAGATTCCGGGCTTGTGAATGCCGATGATATTTCGCGCGCGGAAAAAAAATCCAAAGTAGGGAAGGATAATTTGGGGAATGTTTTAGTATCCGAGGGGAAAATTTCCGAGGATGATCTCCGTCGCGCCGAGGCCCATATTTTGGGCATTCCTTTCGTTAGCTTAAAAGGAGAGAAGCTTGATTTTTCGGTGCTGTCCATGATTCCTGAACCTATTGCCCGTAATCATAATATTGTGGCCTATCGCAAAATGGGAAACGAACTTGAGGTGGCCATGTTGGACACGGACGATCTCTCGGTCATTGATTTTGTCAAAAAGAAAGTGGGGTTAAAAATTTTACCGCGCCTGACTGACACGGAGTCAATCAAGAACTCCCTCATTCAGTACAAAAAAACCCTCAAAGCCGAATTTGACGACATTATTAAAAAAGAAGCCTTGTCCATCAAGCACATAGAAGACACGGGCGAAAAAGGCGCGGAAGAAACTGAAAAAGATTTAAAAAAATTGGCCGAAGATTTGCCAATTGTGCGCATCGTGGACACGCTTCTCTCACACGCCATTATTCAAGACGCCTCCGACATACACATTGAACCGGAGGAAAGACAGGTCCTGGTGCGTTACCGCATTGACGGCATCTTACGCGACGCCATGGTTCTGCCAAAAGAAACCGCCCCCGGGATAATAGCCAGAATCAAAGTGCTTTCCAATTTGAAACTTGACGAAAAGCGCCTTCCTCAAGATGGTCGCTTCAAAATAGAAAGAGACGACGAGAAAGTTTCTTTTCGTGTTTCCACTCTACCGACTTATTATGGCGAAAAAACGGTTATGAGGCTTTTGCGCGAATCGGTCTCGGGATTTACACTGGAGAGTTTAGGTTTTCACGGCGACGATTTGGAGAAAATTCACGAGGCCTTGAAGCAGACCACCGGAATGATTCTAGCCACCGGTCCGACCGGCAGCGGCAAAACAACGACTCTCTATACCATCCTTGATATTTTAAATACTCCCGATGTCAATATTTCCACCATTGAAGACCCTATTGAATATCAGATGACCCGGGTCAATCAAACCCAAGTAAAGCCCGAAATCGGATTGACTTTTGCCAACGGACTAAGGAGTCTTGTCCGCCAAGACCCGGATATTATTATGGTCGGCGAAATTCGCGACAAAGAAACGGTAGGGCTTGCCATCAACGCCGCTCTAACCGGACACTTGGTGCTTTCAACCCTCCACACAAACTCGGCCGCCGGAGCCATGCCGCGTCTTATTGATATGGGGGCGGAGCCGTTTCTTCTGGTTTCAACCATTAATGTGATTATTGCCCAACGACTTGTAAGGCGGCTCTCGGCGACCAAAGAAAAATACATACTTTCCGAAAATGAACAAAAGATGCTAGAGAAATCTGTTAATTTGAGCAGGGTTCTTGAAGTTCTTAAGGCGGAAAAAATTGTTGGGGCAAAAGATAATTGGGGGAATATCCCATTTTATCGGCCCAAAAAAGGAGCAGGTCTGCCTGTCGGGTCGACACCCCCGGCGCAGGCAGGGGAAGACGACGGCTATAGCGGCCGCATCGGCATTCACGAAGTATTGACCATAAATCGGACAATCAAAGAGCTGATAATGAAAGGCGGGACATCCGACGAGATTGAAACGCAGGCGCGAAAAGAGGGAATGCTTACCATGATTGAAGACGGGATATTAAAAGCGGCCCAGGGGATAACGAGCATTGAGGAAATACTCCGAGTGGCCACACAGTAAATTAAAAATTAAAAACTAAAAGTTTAAAACAAAAAAATAATTCCCCTATTTTAAATTTTTCACTTTAAATTTTACATTTCTGCCATGCTCTACAAATACAAAGCAAAAAAATTAAGCGACGGCGAACTTATAGAAGGCACGCGCGAATCGGAAGG
>JBBTTL010000055.1:0-1664 GCA_038064275.1 Patescibacteria group bacterium
GCCGAGCAAAAGATGAGCGGTGCTTTTAAAATAGAAAATTCTAATACTGTAGAGACGGACAAATCCATCGCCGCAATCAAGAAAGTTGACCCGTATCGGGAAGCGATAGGGTAAGTATAAAGTATAAAGTATTAAGTATAAAAATGAATAAATGAAGATTAGTTCCTTTAAGGATCTGGTGGCATGGAGAGAAGCTCATAAATTAGCTATAATGATTTACAGGGAAACCGGTAGTTTCCCAAATAGCGAACAGTTTGGATTGGTAAATCAATTGCGGAGAGCGTCTGTTTCAATCTCCTCAAACATCGCCGAAGGGTTCAGCCGCCAATCACCAAAAGAAAAGATAAATTTCTACTACATTTCCCTCGGGTCTCTCACAGAAGTACAAAACCAAATTTTGTTGGCGAAAGACTTGGGTTTCATTGAAAATAAGGCTTTTGAGGTGGTTGACGCCCAAACAATTTCGGCAAGCAGATTATGCAATGGTTTAATTAAGTCTTCTAAGAAACTTGTTTCTTAGCCACCCTTAATACCTAATACTTTATACTTAATACCACCAAAATGCAGTTTCAAGTTCCACAATTTATTGAAGTAGAAGATAAGATATTCGGACCTTTTACCTTCAAGCAATTTGTCTATATGGTCGGGGGGGCGGGCATCGCTTTTGTGATTTATAAAATCCTGCCGACTTTTATCGCCATACTGTTAGGTCTGCCTATAATAGCCCTGTCGCTCGCCCTGGCGTTTTATAAAGTCAACGGCAAGCCGTTTATATTCATCATTGAGTCTTTCGTCAGGTACCGGCTTTCCCACAAACTCTACTTATGGAAAAAAGAGGAGCGCAAGCCGGAAGAAAAAGCCGAAAGTTCCACCGCTTCAATTGATTCCCTTGTCCCAAAACTTTCTGACAGCAAGCTGAAAGACTTGTCGTGGAGTTTGGATGTGCTGGATGTACGAAAACGAAATAATTAATTTCTAATTTCTTCCCTTTTTTATACTTAATACTTTATACTTAATACTACCCAAAATGGCTAGCCAAACAGCCCAAAATTCAAAATCAACCCAGGAGTTCGTCCCCATAAAAGAGGTCAGGGACGGAGTAGTGGTCTTAAAAGACGGCGGACTGCGTCTCATTTTAATCGCCTCATCTCTCAACTTGGCTCTCAAAAGCGAAGACGAGCAGAGAGCCACCATTTCCCAGTTCCAAAATTTTTTGAATTCTCTTGATTTTTCAGTTCAGATATATGTGTCCTCAAGAAGGCTTGATATCAGGCCCTACATCGCCCTTCTTGAAGAGAGACTGAAAGCCCAGATGGAAGACCTGCTTAAAATACAAATACGCGAATATATTGACTTCGTCAAAAATTTCACCGAACGCTCAAGCATAATGACCAAAAATTTCTTTATCGTCGTGCCCTACACCCAACCGCTCCTTGGAGGAAAAAAGGGCTTTTCAATACTGCCTAGCAAAAAAGGAACCGCGGAAAAAAAGCTTGACGACATGGAGGCCCTTGAAGAAGCGCGTTCCCAGCTTGAACAAAGAGCGAGCGTGGTGGAGCAGGGACTCTCCGGCATGGGCATCCGCGTTATCCAGCTCGGCACGGAAGAGGTGGTGGAACTTTTCTATAAGATATTTAATCCGGGCGAAACGGAGTTACCGATGG
>JBBTTL010000055.1:1764-5311 GCA_038064275.1 Patescibacteria group bacterium
GATTTTTTCAAAAAAAAGAGAGTGGACGAAGTTGTTCCCATATTACCTCAAAAAATATACGAGGCGGCAACGCTTGAGCTTCGCGACGTCATCGCCCCTTCCGCCCTTAAGGTGGAGCCGAGGGCCCTTAATTTGGGGGACAAAATCGCCCGTACATTTTTCGTTATGTCATATCCCCGTTTTCTTTCGGACAATTGGTTTTCGCCGATAATAAATCTGGACAAGGTTTTTGACGTGTCAATTTTTATACACCCCATTGAAACCGCCGCCATATTAAAAACCTTCCAGAAAAAAGTGGCTGAAGTTGAGAGCCAAATCAATATGCGCGAGGCAAAAGGAATGGTCCGCGACCCCGTGCTTGATACCGCCTACCAAGATTTAGAGAGTCTGCGCGACCAGCTTCAACAGGCCCAAGAGCGCATATTTGACGTTGGTCTTTACGTCACCATGTACGCGGATAGTGTTTCCGAGCTTGATAAAACAGAATCGGAAATTAAATCAATCCTGGAATCCAAGCTCGTCTATGTCAAACCGGCCCTTTTCCAACAAGAAGAGGGTTTCAAAAGCGTCATCCCGCTTGGAACAGACCTTCTAAACATCCACACCAAACTAAACTCCTCTCCTCTTTCTTCAATTTTTCCGTTCGTTTCATTTGACCTGACTTCCGACCGCGGCATTCTCTATGGCATCAACCGCCACAACTCCAGTTTGGTGCTTTTTGACCGCTTTTCGCTTGAAAACTACAATTCCGTTATTTTCGCCAAAGCCGGCGCCGGAAAATCATTTTCCACCAAGCTTGAAATTTTAAGAACATTGATGTTTGAAACCGAAGTAATCGTCATTGACCCGGAAAAGGAATACGAATACATGGCCGAGGCCACCGGCGGGCGCTATTTCAATATATCGCTCACCTCCGAGCACCACATCAATCCGTTTGATTTGCCGATTGCCCGCGAAGACGAATCGCCGGCTGACGTCTTGCGCTCAAACATTGTCAACTTGGTGGGACTTTTCCGCATAATGTTGGGCGGTCTCACTCCGGAGGAAGACTCCATCGTGGACAGAGCCATTACCGAAACGTACGCCCTCAAAGACATTACCGCTGATTCTGATTTCACGGCCATAGAACCGCCGCTGATGTCCGACTTTGAACTGGTGCTGGCCGGCATTGAAGGAGGGGAATCCCTAATCATGCGTCTCTCCAAATACACCAAAGGAACCTGGTCGGGTTTTATAAACAAGCCGACCAACGTGGATATTAATAAAAAATTTGTGGTCTTTTCTGTTCGCGACATGGAGGACGAGCTGAAGCCCGTGGCTATGTACATAGTTACTCACTACATCTGGAACGCGGTCAGAAAAGAACTAAAAAAACGTCTTTTGGTGGTGGACGAAGCCTGGTGGATGATGAAATCGGAAGACACGGCCTCGTTTCTTTTTTCCATAGCCAAACGGGGGCGAAAATATTATTTGGGACTGGCCACCATTACCCAAGATGTCGGGGACTTTTTGAAATCGCCGTATGGCTTGCCCATTATAACCAACTCCTCTCTTCAGCTTTTGCTTAAGCAATCTCCGTCGTCTATTGACGTCGTTCAGAAAACATTTAACTTAACCGAGGAAGAAAAATATCTTCTGCTTGAGTCCAATGTCGGCGAGGGAATTTTCTTCGCCGGATTAAAACACGTGGCCATTAAAGTCATAGCTTCCTACACCGAGGAACAAATAATAACTTCCGACCCTTCGGAGGTGCTCCTCATCAACAAGGCGAAGAAGGAACTGAGGGAAGCAGGGGAAAAAACAAGCTAGTGGCTGTCAGGTATCAGGTGTTGAGAAAATCATAAAAGCTGACACCTGAAAGCTAAAAGCTCAAAAATATGCCTTTACCAAACATCGCCGCCCTAGGGAGAGAAGTTGCGCAAAAAACACGCGGGGCGGTGGAGACCGCGCAACGCAATAATCCGGAGCTTATAAAAAGCGGGGGGGGCGCCATAAATGTAGCGCAGGTCGCCCGAAAGGTTGCCACTTCCCCTACTTTTGGACATGCCGCGAAACGACTTGCGGAAGGGGTGGCGAATCCTTATGTTGACCGTGCGGCAAAAAAATTTGCGGAAAAATATGGCCGCCGCGTGTCGCTTCCCGAAAAAAAACTCACGGGACCGGGGTTTTGGATGATGGTTATGGCGGCTCTGCTGAAAGACCTCCTTGATCTTTTTCTTAATTTTACTGTTGTTCTCTCGTTTTTGGTGATTCTTTTTGGTCTCATCATATCTTTCGCTATTGCTGCATACTTTTTTATGAGCGGTGTCTCATTCACCACGCGCAAATTGGCAGTTTTCGTAGCATCCTCTATAATTGAGATGTTGCCGTTTATTAGCTTCCTACCCATGACCACCATAATGCTTTTCGCTGTCCGCAAGATAGAGCACGGCGACTGGGCAAAAAGGGCGGCCCTCGCGCATGCATCATAATCACTTGAAATCATTCAACAACATTCGTGGTGAAACACAAAAATTGGCGTTTCTTTTTGTGTTCTTTCTTGCGACATTGCCGCTTTCTTTCGCCTACGCCCAGCTGGGGCCGGGGGCGGAGTCCGTCTCGGTTGAGTTAAGCTCAAACTTCCCGAAACCGGGGGAATCCATCACCGTTAACTTGCTAAGCTATAGCGGCGATTTGGACAGAGCCAAAATTTTTTATTCCATAAACGGCAGAACGGTCAGTTCGGGCGCCGGCATAAAAAAATTCACTTTCCGAATGGGGGCGCTCGGGACCGCCACTACTTTAGGCGTTGTGGTGGAATTCCAGCCGGCCGGAAGATTTGAAAAAACAATTACATTCAATCCCGCCGACGTTGATATCCTCTGGCAAGCGGCTGATTCGTACACTCCCCCTTTTTACAAAGGCAAGGCCCTGCCGCCGAGACTTTCCAGAATAAGGGTTGTGGCCGTGCCGGAAATGAAAACAATATCCGGGGGAAGGGTGAAATCAGATGCTCTGGTTTATCAATGGAAACTTGATGATAAGCCGCAACTGGAAAAATCTGGCTTGGCTAGAAACTTTATGGACTTCACGCTTGATTATGTTTCAAACGATAAAACAATTTTTGTGAACGCCTCCTCGGTAAACGAGGCCGGGCTGGCCGCGGTAAACGAGGCCTATTTTTTAACGGAAGAACCGGAAATTATATTCTATGAAAACAGGCCGACGGAAGGCATTTCGTATGAAAACGCCCTGGGAAACACATTCCCGTTAAAAAACGAGGAGGTGACCCTCGCAGCCGAACCGTATTTCTTTTCCGCGGTCCAAAAATACAAAAGATACTTGTCGTTTGTCTGGTCGGTCGGAGGAAATGAAGTGGCCGGAAGCGTCTCCGACCCAAGCGAACTCACGCTCAAATCCCCAAAAGATTCAAGTGGTGAGTCGGAGATATCAATCCAAGTCAAAAACGACAGGAAGTTTCTGCAACAGGGGCGGGCGGGACTGACGGTAAGCTTTGGCAAACAGTAGGGTAGTATTAAGTATTAAGTATTAAGTATTAAGTATTAAG
>JBBTTL010000056.1:0-1466 GCA_038064275.1 Patescibacteria group bacterium
TTAAACGCCCGTTAGGGAGAGCAGTTTTCTGATAGTCTTTAGGGCGATATTTAAATCAAGCATAAAGGAACGGTTTTTAATGTAATAGAGATCATAGGAAAGGCGCATTCTTGTTTCCTCTAATGATTGCGGGGGTGTATCTTGCTTGATTTGGGCCCAACCCGAAAGCCCGGGCTTAATAAGATTGCGGACGGTGTAATAGGGAATTTCATGGGCCAATTTGCGTCCCAAATCAATAATATCCGGACGCGGGCCGATTAATGACAAGTCTCCCTTGAGCACGTTCCAGAGCTGGGGCAGTTCATCAATGCGAGTTTTTCTTAAATGATAACCCACTTTAGTAACCTTGTTTTCTTCGTTATCGGGAATCCACTTGCCGGAATCATTTTTCATCATGCTTCTGAATTTATACAGTTTCATTATTCTGTTTCCCTGGCCTATCCGCTCCTGTACGATAAAGACCGGTCCCCCGTCACCAAGTTTGATGGCTAGAGCAACGAAAGGATATAGCACAAGAGATATAACCCCAAGCGCAAACGAAATGGTTATATCCATCAAGCGTTTCAAAAAATCATAAGCGACGTGAGAGGAGAAAGAGATGTTTTCCAAAAACCAGTTGTAGCCGACAAGCGACAATGGCACACGGTCAAAAATCTCCTCGTAAACTTTGTAAAGATCAATGAATTTGACCTGTGAAAAAATAAGGTTGTAGAGCCTGGGCAATACCGGCCCTATGCCTTGGTCTTTGAGGTCTATTACTATTCCCGAAATGTTCTCGCTATATACCCTGTCAAGAACTTCTTCTTTAAAGTCAATGCTTTCCATCTCGTTTGTATCTATAGAAAATACAAATTTGAGATTGTATCGCTCGTTGTTATTTACTTCTTCTTTAAGCTCTCTCATCTCCATCCCTGACCCGATTAAAATGGCATTTTCGCGCTTCTTAAACCCAAGCAGGTGAACACACCAGCGACGCCAAAAAACAATCAGGGTGAAGGAAATAAGAAAATAAATAAAAAGGTTCGTCTTCGGGGCGATGCCGAAAGACGGGACAAGATAGAAAAAGAGGGCGGCTATCAAGCTGTTTACAATAAACGTGTTTAAGATGACACTCGGAAGTTTTGTTTTAAAAACAAGAGTATGCTTCTCATAGAGGCCGGCCAAGAAAAAAATAAAGATCCAAATGGCGAATATGATGGAAAATGGCACGATGTAAAGCAGTAAAAGCTCGCTGTCGGGCCATTGCCAAGACCTCAAAAAAAGCGCCACGGCTAGAGCCAAGTAGAAAAAGAAAACATCCCCCAGAAATAGAATTATTGGCTCTTTTTTGTTCCAAATGGTCATCCTATTAGAAGTTCATAATTAGTAATGTAATAATATAGCTTATTTCGAGCGAATTCGCCTAACGGCTTTTCTAGGACCAATATGATATTTAGTAAACAACCTGCCCGCCAATGCCAGCGCGA
>JBBTTL010000057.1:0-28897 GCA_038064275.1 Patescibacteria group bacterium
TATAATCCGCCGCTTATTGATATCAACTTTTTCTGTTGTTTTTCGGATGGGCATTTTTTGGAATAGTTGGTAGTTGGTAGGAAATTAGGAATTAGTTTGCGGTTGATAGGAATTTTAGAAATTAGTTCCTAACTCCTATTTTCCTATCTCCTAACTTCCTAAACTCCTAACCTGCTAGTTTATTGGCAGGCCTCGCAATCCGGGTCATCAATCTTGCACAATTTTGGTTCACTAGCGGATGTTTGGGCTGAAGATACCGCCTGAGCTTTCTTGCCGGTGGCAATAACAACTGGCGAGACAGCCGCGGCGTCAGTTGCTCTGCGTGTGTGCGTAGAGCCGAACTCGGCGGTATTGACGGTTGATTTTTCAACTTGCGACGCCGCCATTGTGCGAAGGTAGTAAGTGGTTTTAAGTCCCATGCGCCAAGCGTAGTCGTATATATCCCCCAATTCTTTGCCCGACGAGCCGGCATAATATATGTTAAGCGACTGGCTTTGGTCTATCCATTTTCCTCTATAGGCCGCCGATTTGATGAGCCATTCCGGCCTGATTTCAAAAACTTCTTTATACTTTTCTTTCAATTTTTGCGGAATTTCCGGTATGTTTTTGATGCTTCCGTCGTTGAATTTTATCTTACCGAGCATTTCAAAATTCCAAAGATTAAGCTTTTTCAAATCGTCAACTAAATACGGATTGATGACGGTAAAATCCCCGGCCTGGTTTGATTTGACGTAAATATTCTTATATATCGGTTCAATGGTCGGAATACAGCCGGAAATGTTGGCGATTGTGGCCGTCGGGGCGATGGCCATAGTGTTTGAGTTCCGCATACCGTGTTTCTTGACCATATCGCGCGCTACCGTCCAATCAAGCGAGCCGCTTCTCTCCACGTCAATTTTTTCACCGCGTTCCGCCTCAAGAAGGGCCAGGGTGTCCACCGGAAAAATTCCCCTATCCCATTTGGAGCCTTTGTATGTCGGATAAGCGCCGCGCTCTTTGGCAAGTAAAGACGAATTTATAATCGCAAAGTTGGAAACGAGCTCCATGGATTTATCGGCAAAGTCTACCGCCCGCTCCGAATCAAAATTTATATCCATCATATAGAGAGCGTCGTGAAAGCCCATAATGCCGAGGCCCACCGGACGATGGCTCATATTGGAACGGCGCGCGTCTTCTGTCGGGTAAAAACAGATATCAATCACGTTATCAAGCATCCGCATGGCTGTTCCAACGGTTTTTTCTATGAGGGCTTCATCAAATTTTCCATTCACTATGTGCTTGGCAAAGTTAACTGAACCGAGATTGCATACTGCCGTTTCCGTTTCGGAATTATTAAGCGTAATTTCGGTGCAAAGATTTGAATTGTGGACAACTCCGACGTGGTCTTGCGGACTTCTTATATTTGAAGGGTCTTTCCATGTTATCCAGGGATGCCCCGTTTCGTAGAGCATGCTCATCATCTTTTTCCACAGGTCGCGCGCTTTAATATTTTTGGTAAGTTTTATCTTGCCCGCTCGCGCTTTTTCCTCATACTCTTCGTACTTGGCTTCAAATTGTTTTCCGTAAAGGTCGTGCAGTTCGGGTACTTCATCGGGAGAAAAAAGAGTCCATCCTAAATTCGCGCGCACGCGCTTCATGAAAAGGTCGGGAATCCAGTTGGCGGTATTTATGTCGTGGGTGCGGCGCCGCTCATCGCCGGTATTCTTGCGAAGTTCAAGAAAGTCCTCAATATCGTAGTGCCATGTTTCAAGATAGACGGCGGTAGCCCCGCGGCGTTTTCCGCTTCTGTTTATGGCCACCGTAACATCGTTTGCAATTTTAAGGAAAGGAATTGTTCCTTGGCTTGGAACGCCAACCGCTTTAATCATGGCCCCGGTAGCCCTCACCGGCGTCCAGTCCGTGCCAATTCCTCCTGACCACTTAGAAAGCTGGGCATTGTCGCCGTAAGTCTTGAAAATGTTGATTAAATCGTCCTGTACGGTGTTCAAATAGCAAGAAGAAAGCTGGGGGTGTTTTAAGCCCGAATGGAAAAGCGTGGGGGTAGAAGAAACAAAGCGCAAATTGGACAAGACGTCGTAAAATTCGGCAATGCGGGCTTCCTTGTCATGTTCTGAAAGCGACAGCCCCATGGCCACCCGCATCCAAAACATTTGCGGCGCTTCAAGGGGCCTGCCGTCATCATCGACATCGCGCACAAAATAGCGGTCATAAAGAGTTTGGATTCCCAAGTACATAAGCAGGCCGTCGCGCTCGGGTTTCAGAAGAGCGGCGATTTTTTCCAAATCATAATCAAGCATGCGTTCATCAAGCCGCCCGATTTCCACACCGCGTTTTATATTTTTCACGAATGCCTGACGATACTGCGCGTCAAGTTTTGTAAAATCAATCGTATCAATTCCGATTACTTCCTTATAAAGAATGGAAAGCAAAAGTTTTGCCGCAACCGAGGAATAGGCCGGGTCTTGTTCAATGAGCGAACGAGTCGTCATCACCAGCGTCTTCTTGATATCTGAAGTTTTTATGCCGTCGTAAATTTCCAACCGGCATTGGTTGACGATTGCGTCAACATCAACGAGTGATTCATATCCCTTAACGACATGTGAGAGCGAGCGTTTCAGTTTATCCGTTCTGAATTTTTCTTTCTTGCCGTTTCTTTTCGTAATAATGAGTTCCTGTTCTTCAATTTTTTTGATAACTTCTTGCTTTTTCTCCTCGCGTTTCTTGGTGTGCTCGTAACGATACAAGATGTAGGCCTTGGCGACGTCAAAATATCCCTCTTCCATTATCCCGCGCTCAACTAAATCCTGCACATCCTCAACGGACGGCGTCGGGGTGCCCTCTTTAAACATCGGGGTTAATCTCTCTACCACCAGAGCGGTTATTTTCTGGGCTTCTTCTTCGTGCTCTTTGTCGGTAATGGCAAAAAACGCTTTTCTTACAGCACTTTTAATTTTAGACTCGTCAAAAGAAACAATCTCACCGCTTCGCTTCTTGAGTTTATGAATTTGTTGCATGCTGAATCTCTTATTACTCTATTAAATGCGAAGACATAGAACATAAAAACAAACAAAAACTGACGGCTCGATTACGCCCCGAAATTTGTTTTTTTGTTTTTTATGAGGACTTCTTAATGTGAAGTATAACACACCGTCAAAACGGTTCGGCAAATTTTTCGCGGCCTTTTTTCTTCGAAAGTAAAACGGAAAGGCAATTTTGGCAACCCGCTATCGGTCGTCCTTGTTTTTACTCGCTTTTAGGGTGCCTCGGAATGTTTTCCTGTGGTAAGCGACGGCAAATCGATGGGCCTCGGAGTTGGAAAGTAGAATTTCCCGCCTGCGGTTATCCACAGCCTCTCTGTCTCCCAATATTTCTCTCGGTCTGTGCCGCTCATCTTTTACCACCGCAACACAGGCGATGGAAAATCCGTTTTCACGCAATATTTTCTCGGCAGTGTTTTTCTGGGCCGTCCCGCCGTCAACAACAATCAGGTCTGGCAAACGCCATTCTTTGTGTTTCAATCTCCTCGTGAGCATTTCCTCAAGACCGAGGGTGTCGTCAATAATATTTTTCGCGAGCTTGAACGTCCTATATTCATTTTTGTTTACTGCGCCGTCCTCTATAACAGTCATCACCCCGACACGAGCGTGACCGCCCATATGCGACACATCATAGGCCTCAATTCTGAAAACATTGTCCGTTAATTCCTTGTTGGGGGTGTCTTTTATGAGCAAAATGTCCTTTATGTGCCTAAGGGCAAAGATGGTTTTCTTAATTTGGTTTGCTTTTTCAAATTCTAATTCTTTGGAATGCGATTTCATGTCGCGATTGAGGTTTTTGAGCAAGCTGGATTTTCTTCCTCGAAAAAACAATTTGATGTGGGAAATAATTTTTTTGTATTCTTTGGAAGTAATCTTTCCGTCACACACGCCGGGGCAGAGTCCGAGCTGGCGATTGAAGCATGGTTTACATTTGACGGAGATACGCCCTCCGTCAACTTGGGTGAATGTGATTTTACACGGTTTGCATGTGTCACGATACGGAAATATCTTGCGGATAATTTTCATGGCCTCGCGCAAGAGAGTTTCTTGCGGGAAGGGGCCGAGGACGGCTTGTAGTTTGTAGTTGGTAGTTGGTAGTCTGTCACTCAAATCTTTTCCGCGCACAACAAGAACGCGCGGGTAGAGCTCTTTTGTAATTACCACATAGTTATAACTTTTGTCGTCTTTTTCTTTGGTGTTGTAGCACGGACGATATTTTTTAATCAGTTTATTTTCAAAGAGAAGCGCTTCAAGAGTAGAGTCAGTCGGAAAAAATTTTACAGTGCTGGCAAGCGAAACCATGTTGGCTATGTGAAGCCCGCGAGTCTTTAGAATATCGTCACCGAAATAACTCTTTGCCCTGTCGCGAAGCGAAGCCGCCTTGCCTATATATAGACGCTCTTTGCCGCGCATAAACATATAAACCCCCGGCGTAACGGGCAATTTTAACGCTTTTAGGTCTTTATTTTTCATGGATTCCATAGTATAGTATCTTCTGGAGCGCTCGCCAAAGGGCGCTTTTGAGTTCTTTCTTAAATATTTGTAGCAAATATTCATTTCAAATCGAATATAACCAGGTTGTAAGGGGAAAGAGGATGACTAGAATTCTGGAACAAAATGGCGGGGTAAGTCTCTCCGCAGATGGCAAAGCATATCGTGTGGAGTTGTGGCACGAATCGGGAGATGAGGTCATTATTGCTTTTTGCAGCATGAGAAAAGCACACCCGAGGCCCCAAATCGGAACTACAACGATTCAATGGATTGAAAAAGAAATTCAAAATTCCACTGGTTCATCCGTTGTTTGTGTGCGCCTTGAGCATAGGCGGGAAAATATATCCAGAGAGGCGTTGGAAAAGTTCATTTTGGCTACAAGAAATGTGCAGAAAGGAAAAAGGAGGCTGAGAAAAAAACGGCGTTAGCTGATTTTTTCTCAGAAGGCGAAAAAGGAGCGGCGAAATGTCGTCTCCTTTTTTTTATTTCCCCTTAATACTTACTACTTAATACTACCCCTAAGTACCCTCTTTAAGTATCCGCCGGTATATGATTGTTTTTGGGCGGCCACTTCTTCGGGCGTGCCGCGGGCGATAATTTTTCCCCCGCCCGCGCCGCCCTCCGGACCAATATCAATTATATAGTCGCAGCTTTTTAAAATATCCATATTGTGCTCTATGAGCATTACCGTGTTTCCTTTATCAACTAATGTTTGCAAAATTTCTATCAATTTTTTTACGTCTTCATAATGAAGGCCGATAGTGGGCTCATCTAAAAGATAAATCGTTTTTTCAAGATGGGGGCGATAAAGCTCCGAAGAAATTTTCACTCGCTGGGCTTCCCCGCCGGAAAGGGTGGTGGCCGATTGTCCGAGCTCCAAGTAGCCAAGTCCGACATCCATCAGAGTTTTTAGCCGGTCATAAACCTGCGGAATATCCCGGAAAAAATCCTCCGCTTCTTCCACTGTCATCTTGAGTATGTCGTGTATATTCTTCCCCGACGTTCCAGTCGGGGTCCCGACTCCCGACTTGCGGTCGGGACGTCGGGATTTCTTCAAGTCTATTTTAACTTCCAGGGTCTCTTTCATAAAGCGTTTGCCTTGGCAGACATCGCAAGTGACATAAACCGTCGGCAAAAAATGCATCTCCACGGCAATCTCGCCGTTTCCTTGGCAGGCCTCGCAACGCCCGCCTTTGACGTTGAATGAAAATCTGTTGGCTTTCCAGCCCCGCAAGCGCGCCTCTTCCGTTTCGGCAAATAGTTCGCGAATAAATGTAAATGCGCCGGTATAGGTGGCTGGGTTTGACCTGGGTGTTCTGCCTATAGGAGACTGGTCTATCAAAATGGCGCGCGAAAGATATTCCGTGCCAGTAAATGAGACGCAATTAAAAAGTTTGGCTGTTCTGTATTTATATTCAAACCGTCCTTGTAAGTTCCTGTACAAAATTTCATACATAAATGAAGATTTGCCGGAACCGGAAACTCCCGTGATGGCAATAAGTCGCCCAAGCGGAATGTCCACGTTCATATTTTTAATATTAAAAATTTCTCCTCCTTTGACCCGAAGTGTTCCCATATCTTTACTGCGCCGTTTTTTAGGAACTTCCAGTTTTTTATCGCCGCGCAGATAATCAAGTGTTATTGATTTTGAAACATTCGTCCGCGCGGAGAGTAGTTTTTCCAAATAATCTGCCACAACGATATGCCCGCCGTGCACACCGGCACCCGGACCTATATCCACAATGTAATCGGACGAATAGATGGTGTCTTCGTCGTGTTCCACCACAATTATGGTATTGCCCAAATCGCGAAGTTCGGTCAAGGTTTTAATAAGCCGTTCGTTGTCGCGCTGATGGAGTCCGATAGTCGGTTCATCAAGAACGTAGAGCGCCCCGACTAATCGCGAACCCAGTTGCGAAGCCAGACGAATGCGCTGCGATTCTCCGCCGGAAAGCGTGGTGGCCCTGCGGTCAAGCGAAAGATAATCCAATCCGACATTTAAAAGAAACTCCAATCGCGATTCAATCTCGCGAATGACAACGGAAGAAATTTCCCGCTCCTGCGGGGTTAAATTTATTTCGTCAAAATATTTTTTTGTATCACTAATTGAAAGGGCGGTTAGGGCCACAATGTTTAATTTTGACTTATCGTCTAAATAAACATGCAGGGCTTCTTTGCGAAGGCGCTTCCCCGCGCAAACCTCGCATGGGTCAAGGGCCATAAAATAAGCAGTGCCCAGCCCGTGGCAAGCCTCGCAAGCGCCATAAGGAGAGTTGAATGAAAAAAGACGCGGCTCTATTTCGGGGTAAGAAAATCCGTCTTTGGGACAGGAAAATTTTGAAGACATCAGGGTTTCTTCTCCCAAAACATTCACCAAGACCAGTCCGCTAGCTTCATGAAGGGCTCTCTCAAGGGCTTCGGATAAGCGTGTTGCGCCTTCCCCGCTTTTGCCGAACCGGTTAATCTCTATCTCATCAACCAAGAAATATATTTCGTGCTTCTTGTGTTTCGCCAGCACAATGCGCTCACGGAGACTATAGAGTTTTCCGTCAACGCGAACTTTAGTAAACCCCTTGCCCAACATATCGTAGAGAAGCTGGTAATATTCCCCTTTCCTGCCACGAATTATGGGCGCGAATATTTGCACTGTACCGTTTGCCGCGCGCTTTTTGCCTGTCTGCGTGCGTTCACGCACAGGCAGGTCGGCTAAACGCACTTTCTCTAAAACAAAATTTAGAATCTCCTCATTGGAGAGTTTCTTTATGCGGTCTCCGCAAACGAGGCAGTGAGGTTTTCCCACGCGAGCATAAAGCACGCGTAGATAGTCGTAAATTTCGGTGATGGTGGCCACGGTTGAACGGGGGTTTCGGCCGGCAGACCTTTGGTCAATAGAAATGGCCGGTGAAAGTCCGACAATCTCATCTACGTCGGGCTTTTGCATCTGATTTAGAAACTGCCGAGCGTAAGCCGAAAGAGATTCCACATACCTTCTCTGCCCTTCGGCAAAAATAGTATCAAAAGCAAGCGATGATTTGCCCGAACCGGAAAGGCCAGTGAACACAATCAATTTATTCCGTGGCATCTCCACGGTAATATTTTTCAAATTGTGAGTGCGAGCGCCTTTGACAATTATTTTCCCTGAATCTTTGTTTTTTTCCATACAATAACGACCCCCGGTTGTTCCTAGGGGTATGTATGAAAAACAGCTTATCCTTTTCATGCCTTGTAAGCAAATATTTACTTCGTTGACAACAATGTTCATCGGGTATATCGTTCTGCCAGGCTCTTTGATCAATCACCCCCCAGACACGGGAAAAACGCTATGACGAAAGTGATACCCATTAAAAAGATGGATATTATAGACAAAGCCGCCGCGGAAATTCTAGCGACCAAAGTTCATTTAAGAATTCAGGACTGCTATAAACCGAGTGACCCCATTGCTATCTTCACGGTAATCTCATCTCCGCCAAGACGCGATGTTTTGGTCATGTTTCGCAACATTCTCATTGAGGAATTTGAATATGAGAATGTAGAGTGGCGTTTTGATGATTTTACGTGGGATATCATCATCTCTCGTCAAAACGTCATTTTATTGTAGAGGAGTGGCGCTATGGAGAAAAAAACTGGAGGAAATGAAAAAATTATTTTTTATCTATCGTGCGCGGTGGGAATCGTAAGCTTTGCTTTCCTTTTTATCCCACCATTTTTCAAAGAAGGCGGACTGATTGGGGCCGGAATCTGGCTTGCCATTTCGGTTCTTTCTTTTTGGTTCGCCTACATGACCCGCAAGGGATAAGCGAATTTTTAAAATACCCGTTTGCTTTTAATCAAGGCGTCGGGTATTTATTTTATCTTTTCTTTTCTAGCGTTGAGTTCTTTTGTCTCGTCCCCGTAGTAAAAATATTAATCTTATTACGGGACTTCATCTCATTAGTGGTGATTTTATTTTTATTTTCCTTATTCTAGTCTTTTGCAAAAGACTAGAATAAGGAATTAATGAATTATTTTGTTTTGATTTTTTCAACAACTTAATTTCATCGCGAAGTATTGCGGCCGTTTAATCACGACAGTAAAGATTGGATTACAAAATCTTACTACGGGATTTCAACCTTGTTTTTGCTATATTTCTTATTTTACTTTAATTTTTTCCCTCAACGCTTTAAGTTCATCCCTCAAAATTGCGGCCGTCTCGAAATCAAGCTCTTTGACGGCCTCGGACATTTGACGCTCTTTCAGCTTAATAAGTTTCTCTGGATTTTTGGCAAAAACTTGCCGGTCAATTTCCAGGTTGAATTTGACGGATTTTTGATGCGCTGATTCCATCTGGTCGGTGATGTCGTGAATTTTCTTAATAATTGTTTTCGGCGTAATACCGTGTTTTTTATTGTAAGCAACCTGAATGGCGCGGCGGCGGTTCGTTTCCTTAAGTGCTCGTTTAATAGAGCCTGTCAATTTATCGGCATAAAGAATTACCCTGCCCGCAGAATTACGTGCGGCCCGGCCTATAGTCTGAATAAGCGAGACCTCGCTCCGCAAAAATCCCTCTTTATCGGCGTCCAAAATACCAATAAACGATACTTCCGGCAAATCAAGTCCCTCGCGAAGAAGATTAACTCCGACCAGACAATCAAATTCTCCTTTTCTGAAGGATGTCAAAATCTGAATACGTTTTATGGTTTTTATCTCGCTATGCAGATATTCCGCCTTAATGCCGGCTTCTTTCAAATACGCGCTTAAATCTTCCGCCATCCGTTTGGTAAGCGTAGTAGCCAACACCCTGCCTCCTTTCTTAATTTCATTTTTTGCCTCATTGATAAAATCATGAACTTGACCGGGATAAGGTCCGACCTTTTTATTTCCCAAGGTCGGACCTTGGGAAATTGGGCGCACCAATACGTCAGGGTCAACAAGTCCGGTGGGACGGATTATTTGCTCCACTACTTGCGCGCTCTCTTTAATTTCCGTTTCACTTGGCGTAGCGGAAGTATAAATTGTTTGACCTACCCTTTTTTCAAACTCGGCGTATTTGAGCGGACGATTGTCCATGGCGCTCGGCAATCGGAACCCGAATTCTACCAGCGTTTTTTTTCGCGAAGCATCGCCGTTGTACATGCCTCCCAGTTGAGGCAAGGTTACGTGCGATTCGTCTATAACCAAAAGAAAGTCCGCCGAGCCGTCTTTCTTGTGCGGGAAGTATGAAAGAAGGGTTTCGGGCGGCTCACCGGGCATTTTGCCAGAGAGATGGCGGGAGTAATTCTCAATGCCGGAACAATATCCCACTTCGCGTATCATGGCCAAATCATATCTGGTGCGGCGGCGCAAACGTTCCACTTCAAGTAATTTCCCGTCATATTCAAGTTCTTTTAAACGCCCCTTAAGTTCATGCTCAATGTCGCGAATGGCGCGTTTGCGTTCGCTTTTCTCGGTAATAAAATGTTTAGCCGGGAAAAGGAAAAAGCTTTTCACGTCTTTGTCGGTAATTTTTTGCGATACGGGGTCAATTTTTACGACAGACTGGACTTTGTCTCCTTCAAACTCGGTATTCCAAACAAATTTTTCCGAAATGGGCATAATTTCCACCCGATTTCCCGTGGAACGGAAAGTTCCCGGGGTAAGGTCGGCATTGGTACGTTCAAAGTGAATTGCCACCAAACGGCGCATAAAATCAGTTTTTGAAATTTTATCGCCTATAGAAATTTTTATATTCTCTTTTTCGTACTCTTCGGGAGAACCAAGCCCATAAATACATGAAACCGAGGCCACAATAATGACATCGTGGCGGGTCAAAAGCGCTTGCGTGGAGGCGTGGCGAAGGCGGTCAATTTCTTCGTTTATCTGAGCGTCTTTCTCAATATATGTATCGGTTATTGGCATATACGCTTCCGGTTGGTAGTAGTCATAATAAGAAACAAAATAGTGCACGGCGTTGTCGGGAAAAAACTCGCGATATTCCTGCGCCAGTTGGGCCGCGAGCGTTTTATTGTGCGCTATGACAAGCGTCGGTTTTTGCGCCGCGGCAATCACATTCGCCATGGTAAATGTTTTTCCCGAACCGGTCACACCCAAAAGCGTCTGCTTTTTCATTCCTTTTTTTAATCCATCCACAAGCGTCCTGATTGCCCTTGGTTGATCTCCCGACGCCTTGAATGCGCTTTTTAATTTAAATTTATTATTCATTTGTAATATCGTCCCAAAAATTTTTCTTTAAATTCCGAGAAATTCCCATCCAAAATTGATTGGCGGATTTTTTTAACCAGATTGACGATGAAATAGAGATTGTGGATGGAGCCGAGAGTCGCCCCGAGCATTTCTCTGGCCCTGAAAAGGTGCGCCACATACGCGCGAGTAAAATTTTTACACGCGTAACATCCGCAATTTTCGTCTATCGGCGAAAAATCCGTCCGAAACGCCGAATTCAATATATTTATTTTCCCGTCGTTGGTATAAAGCGTGCCATTTCGCGCCATTCTCGTTGGTGCCACGCAGTCAAATAAGTCCGCCCCGTTCTCTACCCCGCCGAATAAATCAGCCGGCTCGCCGATACCGAGCAAATGCCGCGGCTTTTCCTCGGGCAAAATTTTGTTTACCCAACCAACGGCGTTATGCATATCTTCTTTATCAAACGACCCACCGATTCCGAAACCGTCAAAATCCATTCCGCCGATTATCTTGGCCGACTCCCGCCGCAAATCCTCAAACCGCCCACCCTGCACAATCCCAAATAACGCCTGCTCTGTCCCATTTGGTTCACTTGGCGGTGAAACCGCCAAGTGGGAAGAAAGCGAGCGTTGGGCCCAGCGATGCGTTCTGTCCATCGCTTCTTTTTGGTACGCGTACGAAGCATGGGGCGACGTGCACTCGTCAAAAGCAAAAATAATATCCGCACCCAAGTCTTTTTGGATTTTTATTGACGATTCGGGAGTAAATCTGTGCTCGCTTCCGTCAATATGAGATTTGAAAGTTACGCCGTCATCGTCAATTCTTGCCAGTCTCCCCGCTTCTTCTGCCTTTTCCCTTCTCGTCTCATTAGGTATTCTAGTATTTTGCAAAATACTAGAATATCCACCAGGCCCCTCTTTGGAAATTTTACTGACTTTCTGGCCAAAAGCCGCACCCAAAGAAAAGGCCTGAAAACCGCCGGAGTCGGTCATGGTGGGTCCCGTCCAGTTCATAAATTTGCCCAATCCCCCGGCCTTCCTTACGATTTCCGCGCCTGGCTGTAAATAAAGGTGGTAGGTATTTGCCAATACGACTTCTGCCTCAAGTGAGGAAACTTGTTCCGGCGTTAACGCCTTTACGGTTGCCTTTGTGCCGACTACCACAAACGCCGGAGTTTCAATCTTCCCGTGCGGCGTATTTAACACCCCCGCTCTCCCAAGCGCACTTTTTAATTTTTTAACAATAGAAAATTTAAAACCTGACATCCTATTAGAAGTTCATATTAAGTTTAGTAGTAATCATATATTCCTTCGGCGAAACGCCTTACGGCTCCATTCTCAGTAATTCATATTTAATTGCAAACTTCTAACAGGACAAGTTCTAATATATCGCCTTCTTTACCGTATCCGCCACCTTTCGGTCAAACTGCGCCGGAAGAAGCGCGTCTTTTGTCGGGTTTTTTACATAAGACGCAAGCGCCTCCGCCGCCCGCACAAACATTTCGGGGGTAAATTGCTTAATGCGATTATCAAGCGCTCCGCGGAAAATTCCCGGAAAGGCCAGGGAATTATTAATTTGATTCGGAAAATCCGACCGTCCCGTCCCGACGATAAAAGCCCCGGCGGAGAAAGCGACATCGGGCATAATTTCCGGAGTGGGATTAGCCATCGCGAAAATAATCGGATCTTTCCCCATATTTCTCACCATATCTTCGGTTAAAACTCCGGGCTTTGATACCCCGATAAAAATATCCGCCCCGGTTATTACGCGCGCCAAGTCCCCTGTCTTTTTGTCCGGATTGGTCAAGCGGGCAAGCTTTTCTTTTTCACCGGACAAACCAACTCTACCTTCGTAAATTACCCCCTTGCTGTCACAAAGGATGATATGTTGAAACCCGTATCCAAGCAAAATGCGGGTGATAGCCACTCCGGCCGCGCCGGCTCCATTAACAATTATGCGTACGTTCTCTTTTTTTCGCCCTGAAACCAAAAGAGCATTTAAAAGAGCCGCCAGTACTACCGTGGCCGTTCCGTGCTGGTCATCGTGCATTACCGGTATCTCAAGTTCTGCCCGAAGCCGTCTTTCTATCTCAAAACAACGCGGGGCGGAGATGTCTTCCAGGTTGATGCCACCGAAAACAGGAGCAATTCTTTTGACCGTGGCGATGATTTCTTCCGCATCTTGCGTGTCAAGACAAATCGGAAAAGCGTCTATTCCGGCAAACTCCTTAAAAATGGCCGCTTTGCCTTCCATTACCGGTATAGCGGCGTGGGCCCCCAAATTACCAAGACCCAAAATGGCCGAGCCGTCGGAAACGATGGCCACGCTGTTTTGCTTAAGCGTATATTCGTAGGCGCGATTTTTATCTTCTCCTATTTTTCGCGAGACCTCGGCTACTCCCGGCGTGTAAGCAAGAGACAGCGCCTCTTTGCTGTCTAATGCGATCCTGCTCCTTACTTCAATTTTACCTTTATGCTCCTTATGAAAAGCCAGAGCCCGCTTGTATATTTCGTCCATCCCGTTAGAAAAAAAGTTTCCTCTTAATAAATCTAATAACGAAAAAGATAAGCACCAAAAGACCGCCGTAAAAAAATAATTTACTGTCAAAAACCGAGGATGCGGCCGATAACGCCAGAGCATACATATAATTGAATGGCTTTTCCAGAGAAGCCACTGTTATACCACCATCTTTTTCCTTAAGCGCGGACTCTTTTGTTTCAGCTTCTTTCAGTTTAACAATATTTTTATTAACATCCGCTCCCTTCTTGTCCACCCATGTCTTGCTTGCCACGCGGACGTTTTCAAGCGCTGCCCCCACGGCGTTTACTGTTTGAGAAATCGGCGCGGGCAAATTTTTGTCCGCATATTCTTTGGCAAAATTAATCTTTTCGTCAAAATAATTTTCTACGGTAGTGGTGGCGCTTTCGGCTTTAGCCTCTCTGGCCTTCACAAATCTTTCGCTTTCATTGGTCTTGTAATAATCAAGCGTAATCGTGTTTGCCGCCCCGTTGCGCATAACTTTAGGCGCCTGAATCAAGGCAAATATCTTGTGATATCCTTCATTCACTTTCCACTCCATGGTGACATTTTTAAATCCGCCACCGGGGCTGATGTTAAAAGGAATTTTGCCAAGGAGGGTGACTGCATCATAAAACTCTACTGTACCCGATATCTCATCTAGGCCGCTGTTAAAAACCATCGTGTGAACAATAACCACGTCGCCTGCGAAAAATGGGTCTTTGGAATACCAAATATTGCCCGGAGTAAAACCGGCATTGCCGATTTTTTCTTCAGCCTGCGTGACCGGACTTCCGAAAAAAAACAAAATGAACAATAATATCAGAAGTTTCTTGGACATATTAGGGTTTAATATTTACGCGGTTAAGTCGGCGGGGGCGAATCCAAAAATACCAGGCATAGAGCGTAGCAAGCAAAAGAATGTTAGGTATAAAAACAATCGGGTCGCCCCAGGAAATTCCGCTGACCTCCAGATTTGAGACTGGCCAAAAAAACGGCGTTGGAAAAAATGCGGTTGAATGGGTGGGAATGTCAAATACTATGTGCAAACCCCAAGCGGAAAATTCCCAAATCGGCCGCCTGAAGACAATCCAAAGGGCGACGAAAACAAAGGCGAATATCACCAGACTGTGGCTTACATTGTACACCCGGTAGATGTAGGCGGGAAACCCCGCGGGATTGGGCGGCTCGCCGAATTGCCATTCGTGATTGGAAAGACCGAGAACCATGGCTATAGTAAACGGGGCGAAAGCCAATAAATCCGGCAATATGCCGAAAAGAAATGCCACCCAAAAACTCCGCCGGTTTTTTCTGCCGAAAGAGATGCTTCCCCAAAGACCGTGTGAGATAATGTCCATTAAAAAATTTAAAACTTAAAATTATAAGCTTAAAATATCTGTTTGTATTCGGAAATTTGTTGTATTTTCTTTCTTTTCATTTTTTACTTTTACACTTTTAATTAAATCTTTAAGCCAGTATATCAAAAAATTTCACCTTCGCATGCCCTATTCGTTAAAGGTATGTGCATTCGCATGCCCCGTTCGTTAAGGGTATACACACCCCCTGTGGATGCACGAATTTGCTATTTATCCTATAATATACGTGTCGTGTTAGTCACCCAACGCTTAGTTTTAATAGTTTTAAGAACACTTAATTGACTATGAAAAGAAACACAGGTTTTACGTTAATAGAGCTTTTGGTGGTTATAGCCATCATCGGTATTTTGTCATCCATAGTTCTGGCCTCTCTCAATAGCGCAAGAGCAAAAGGGACGGATGCGGCCATAAAATCAACCCTTGCCCAGATCCGCACGCAAGCATCACTCTACTATGACAATAACTCACAGAGTTTTGGCACCGCCGGCACCGCCTGCAACACGGCCGGAAGCGTTTTGGCAGACCCGACAATTACGAGCCAGATAAATTCGCTAACGGGTTCCGCCGGAGTAACCCCCACCTGCGCTACCGGCCCTCTAACGCCTGCAAACGCTTGGGTGGTCTCATCTCCGCTCAAAACTTCGGGCAACTGGTGCGTTGACAGCACGGGAGTGGCAACAAGCACTACAGCTAACACGACTACTTTTAAGTGTAACTAAGCAATCAGCCGAAAACCCTACTGTTAGAAAACGCCCCGCCTTTAAGCGGGGCGTTTTCTTTTAAAAAATCAAACATCCTTCCCGCATATGCCAAACAGTATTTTTAATTTATTTCTGTCTTTTTTCTCTTTTTTTCAAGAATGGAAATCTCTCTATCGCTCAAGCCAAAGTGGTGGCCAATTTCGTGCCACACTACTTCGCGCACTAGCGCTATTACCCTTTCCTCACTCCCCTCGCTCAATATTTCAATCGGTTTCTGAAAAATGGTGATTTTGTCCGGCAATGCTCCGAAATATCCCGAATCTCGCCCTGTTAACGGAATGCCTTCGTAAAGGCCAAGTAACACTTCCTGCCGTTTGATGCCAATCTCGCTTTCTTTTTTCCAGCGTGGCTCTTGTTCAATTACAATTGCCACATTTTTCATCGCCTCCCGCACTCGCAAGGGCAAGACTTCCACTGCCTCAACAACAAGGCGCTCGAATATGTTATTAGCGACGTAGGGCGAGTGGCGTGCGGGTGAATGCGCCCGCTTTGCGTGTTCACTTGCACGCCCGATCCGAGGAGCTGATATAGGTTCAACACCCTGGGCTTGCCCCGAGAAATCTTTATTGTTTTCTAATAAATTCAATTTTTTCGTCGCTTATTTTAATAATATCCGAAGGTTTGCTCCTCGGTTTCCCCCCTTTTAAGTAAAAATCAACCCTGTCGCCGAAATAAATTTTGGCTTCTTTGATATTTTGCGCCGGGGGCTTTTCTTCAGGATTGGCGCTCGGGGCAACAAGCGGCCCGGTCTTTTTTAAAATATCAAGCAAAGGCTTTTTTCCGGGCAAGCGAAAAGCAAGCGTTTTGGTCCCCCGATGCAGATAAGTGAATTTTTTTGACAAACAGGGCAAAATCACACTCACTGAACCCGGCCAAAGATTTTCTACTGTTTTCTTAGTTTGCTTATTAAGTTTAACTCCAAAAAGTTTCAGGTCTTTGGCTGATGAGATTAAAATAATCAGGGGCTTTTTATTATTTCTACCCTTAATTCGGTAAATTCTTTTAATCGCCTTTTTATCAAGCGCCCGACCAACTAAGCCATACAGCGTATCTGTCAATAAAATTCCTACCCCGCCATTTTTTAAAATTTTAATTATTAAATCATTCATTTTAGTTGCTTGATAAAAAATGTACACTATCTCACTGATTTATGCCCTCCAGGAATTCCTTTCGGGGAAAGCACGAGTTGCCACAGCTGAAGCCGGCGCGCCTTGAATGCGCCCGCGGTTGAAAGCAAATAGTATTTCCACATGCGATAAAATCGTTCGTCATATTTTCCGCTCTTTTTCAGTTCCGGCCATGCGTGGTCAAAATTTTCAAACCAAGCCATAAGCGTTTTGTAATAATCATATCCAAAATTGTGCCAGTCCTCCATGATAAAAAGTTCTTGTGACGCGCTGGCAACCTGCTCCAAGGAAGGCACTACGCCTCCGGGAAAAATATACTTGTTTATCCATGGCTCAACATGCCGCTTTGATTTGTGCCCGCCAATGGTATGAAGAAGAAAGAGTCCTTCCTCTTTGAGACAGCGGTTCGCGATTTCAAAATAGGTTCGGTAATTCTTCACCCCGACGTGTTCGAACATACCCAAGGAGACAATATGGTCAAACTGTTCCCCCACCTCGCGATAATCTTGTACGCGAATTTCCACCGGCAGTCCTTGACAGCGCTCGCGCGCGAGCGCCGCTTGTTCTACGGACACGGTAACGCCGACGACCGACGCGCCGTACTTCTCGGCTGCAAATTTGGCGAAACTTCCCCAGCCGCAGCCGACATCTAGAATCCTGTCGCCAGATTTAAGTCCTATCTTTCTGCAAACTAAATCTAGTTTCGCCTCCTGCGCTTCGTCTAGATTTTTCGCGTCTTTCCAGTATCCGCACGTGTACACCATGCGCGTATCCAGCATCGCAGAGTAGAGGTCGTTGCCGAGGTCATAATGCACCTCTCCGACTTCAAACGCTTTCTTGCTTGACTGCTGATTGAAGAAGAATGCTTTCGCGATGGTAATGACCGATGCAACATTTATCTGAATTGCTTTATCCAGATGCGCCGTAAGTGCTTTGTGAATGAATACATCAATTGAGTTCGCATCCCACCAGCCGTCTATATATGCTTCGCCAAGACCGAGCGTCCCGTATCGAATGACGCGATTGAAGACGCGCTCGTCGTGCACGGCAATGTCCCAGGGGCGTGGGCCGTTTATTTCAATATCTGCTTCTTTAAGGAGGTTTGTTATAAATTGTTTCGCTTTCATCCCATTAGAAATTAAAAGACTTTTAATATTTTCTATAAATTATTGAGGAAAAATTCTCCAATCTTTTTTTGATAAGCTTCGCCGAATTGGCCGTGAACTTCTCCGCCAGAGGCGGATCCGCCTTTGGCGGAAAACCAAAATTCTGCTTTGGGGTTATTTTTTAAAGACTCTTGGACGAAAAGCGCGTTTTTGAACGGTATAACCTCATCGTTTTTTGAGTGGATAACAAGTACGGGAATAGTGAGTATTTTAGCACTTTCGGCCGGGGAAACTTTTTTTAAGTCAATTCCTAAAAATATCTTAGCCCAAAAGCTTGTAAGATAAGCGAGGGGATATTTGAGAATCGGAATCCGATATAGTTCTAAGGCCATAAGGTTTAAAGAGGCGTAACTCGCCTCTGATGCAACAGCTTTTATTTCAGGCCTCTGGGGGGCGGCCATAAGTGCCACCGCTCCGCCCATGGAAAACCCCCACACACCAACCTCTTGAACGCCCCGTGATTTAAGAAATTGCACCGCGGCATTTAAATCCTCAACTTCTTTCGCGCCAGCCGTGGAATATGTTCCGCCGCTTCTGCCGAAGTAACGAAAATCAAATAAAAAGAGATTGTATTTCTCACTCAAAAAAGAAAGGGCTGGCAAAATGTTTCCCTTGTCGGCAGGATAACCATGCAGAAGAATTATTGTTTTGATTGGCTTGCTTGCTGAAACCTTGGCGGAAGAGGGCACGAACCAGCCGGATAAAGTGAGGCCGTCCCTGGTTGTAAACGTTACCTCCTCGTAAACAAAGCCTAACTCTTTTGGTGTAATGGTAGAAACTATTTTCGGCGGCCGGACTGATATATAAAAGCCCCACAAAGAGGTGAAGAGCAAAAATGCGACTATAATAGACAAAATTTTAAGTAGGGTCATAAACATTCTTTAAACAAAATAGTACCAATTGAAGACTTTGACTGAGTCCTTAAAATAAAAGGGGACCTGACCCCCTTTCTCCCCCTTTCTTGACCAAAATCTATTCTATAAGCTCCATTACTATGCAGTGCCCCACGTCTTGCAACGCATTGTCCGAGTATTTAGGAACGCTATAAGAATATATTTTTCTTGATAAAAAAAGATCCCGATGAAATCCTTCGTCAACTCGCTGAAAATCTTTTTTTAATATGTGCAGTTCCATAATATGTACCTTGATTTTATTCCCGCTGGCCTCGTCGGTCTCGTACTTTTCCCAGTGAGACCCCACAGGGTTTTCCTGACGCTTTTTAGTTTACCATTTCGATGCTCCTCGGAGTCCGAACCAGTTCGATAAACTCACTATAAACCTATCTCAAACTGGCACATTCGCTCTGCTCTCTCAGTACACCCTCGCTCAACGCTCGGTTGTCTCTCAGGCGACTTCTGCCCGATAACATTTTTCGCAATAGGGGTGGAAGCCGTATTTCTTTTGGTACATACTTTTTATTGGGGTCCCGCAACGACCACATGATTCATCGTACAAGCGATATGGATTCGCAAGAATATACCTGTTCTTGATGCGTTCGTTTGGATGGGTCGTTGGCAATGGTAATCGTTTGCGCCGATAAAATTCAAGTTCATCAGCAGTAATCCTGAAAGGACGCTTGGTAACCTCACAAATGAGGACTTTTTTCAATATATCATCTTCAACAGCATCAATATTCGCCGGAATTTCTTCCGATTGAAGTACCTCTGTATTCTTATGAGAAAGATCGTCGTTGGTCTCTTCGTGCCAGTTGGCGCCAAATGAGCCGACCTGTGTTTCTGAAAGCGCGAATATCAAACAAGCAAATGAATTATTATACGCATATGGACTGAACTTGAGAGGAAAGAATTCTCCGTATTCTCCGCGTGCAAGCATGGCCCTTTTTATCTCGTCAACTTTTTTCTTGTACTCTTCTGGCTCATATTTTTTGTTAAAAATGCAGTATGATTGATTTTCTAAACCAATACACCCAAAACAATTGCTTATACTGCGGCAATTGATAACGAATTCAGAATCGGTGACAAATTTTGAACCGAATGAAAACTTAACGTTTGAACACTGCGACCCAACCGCGACGGTTTCATACAACAATTCCGAGCCGCCGGAAACGCCATAGTCCATTGAATCATTATTACTGACAGTTGATTCAGCAAAGCGTATATCCTCACATTTTTCAGCCACGTATGCCTCGTGGCAATTGCGGGACTCAATAATATAGTTCCCGGTTGAATTATTGGCGCGTTCATTTTTTGTTGCCTGTGCCGGCTGTGATTTGACTAGGTCCCAGAAACGTTTCTCAAGTCTTTGTAGTTCCTCCCGCTTGCCCAGATCAATTGCCGCTAGACGTTTTTCATATTCTTCTTTGGTTAATTGTTCGTTAAAAAAACAATAACTGCGATTGCGCAAATTCACGCACCCGAAGCAGTCGTGGCAGTTCTTTGAGTCGTATATAAAGCGACAAGAGTAGCAATCGTTCGAAAAATACAAAAAATCGGAATCATTTACGTTGCGAGAAAAAATATTTTCATAACAGTGTGTTGCGTTATTGATAGAATAGCAATCCATGCAATCCTGAGCATGATTTACGAGCACGCTATAGTATATGTGCTCCGAATTCCATCCACCCGAAACAAAGTACCCGCGTTTAAGCCTCCGGCCATTTATCGTGTAATCACTGTCAATATTGGACGGGTCTCTCGTAATTGCCGGCTGCGGAACCTCTTTTCGCAAATCCCAAAGTACATCAAATAAAGAACGGTTATTGTCAGGCAAGATTCCATAGGAAAGCGGATTCCAGTCATAGGTTCTGTAATAATCCCAGTCGTAGACTTTAAGTGGCGTCCCAGGAGGTACGATGGAGATAATGCTTTCACTATGGCCGGGTGCCATACATCTCACTTTATAGAAACGCAACAGCAGAGTGAATCCTGATCTGCGCATTCGTCTGCACGTAGGGCAAAGGGTTGGCGGCGGCACACGGAGCTTGCGATAAAACTTTATATCCTCTTCTGTTATAAAAAAGAGTTTCTGGCAGTATGGTGATTTTGATGCCCAGCCGCACTCTTTTTCGTGCGGCTGTATATCAACAAGAATAGCATCTAATGCTTGGTCAAATTGTTTTTGTTGTTCCTCTGCCATGATTTTTTATATATATTACAAACACGATAGCGGTTAATACAAGGGTAAGGAAGAAAGCAGTCAATTTTTTAGGTTTGTTTTTGTCCATTAAGATTAGGATGATTTATTTTACCATTTCATCGCTCCTTGGAACGTGGTCAATTTATTTCGTTAAGGTAGCAGCCCATTTCTTGGCCCTAACTTTGATTTTATTAACGATATCCTTCTTGCTGCTACCATATCCCGCATAATTTTCGCGATACAAAGCATATAAATCTCTCTTGGTAGAAATGTAGAGCTCCCTGTCTTCCTTGTTAACTCTCAAATAGTCGCGAAATATTCTGTACTCGTCTATTTCTTGATGACCCTCTTGAAAGATGTGAATGCTCGCAATCCTTCTGCCATCTGGTGCGTCTTCGGTGACATATTCATCATCAGTCCCCACATATTCTGTACCACGGGGCACAAAGCCCGCTGTCTTGAAATCTTCGTAACGCTCTTTAACGAGTGCGAGATTTTTCACAATCACGAGAATATCTATTTGCGGCTTTGCAACCATTCCTTCAATCGAGGTGCTGCCAATATGCTCTATCCCCAAAAGATTATCGCCAAGTATCGGCCGTAATCTCTCTGCCGTATTTAAAAATTGCTCCTTCCATTTAGGGTTGTACTCTTGCAGTTCGTACGGGCGATGAGTTTTCATATATTATTTTGCTATGCTTTTCGGACTCCGAACCTATCTCAAGCTTGGCTGGCCGAGTCGAGCCAGAACCCTAGTCGGCCAAGCCATACTTGGCAGATTAACTTCATTTTACACTATTTTCCGAACTAATCTTGCCTACGTACTTATTTTATAAGTCCGCCGTGAAAAAGGGCGCGATAGATACGTTTCCCGTTTTTTAAAATTTCTTCTCTCCCTTCAAATTCATCTAGTCCGCCGGAAACATTGTTTTTATATTCATAATTTTCAACTCTGAAATATCGCGGGCCGCGCACGGGAATCATGTCGTCATAATCTTGCCTTAGCGCAACTCGAAGCGACTTGTTTATATCGGCCTCGGCAATTCCCCCGCCAACGACGTGGCCGTTATAGTTCATCCCCCAGATCGGTTTACCTTTCTTGTAGACAACTTCTTCGCCGATAAAATTCACTCTGCCGAAGTAAGTGTCGTGATATACAAATTCCCCCTCTTTGTATTCGTAATCTTCAGATCCCGGTCGTTGTGAAATATCCTTCTTTGCTGTTTCAGAAGCATATGTGTTTTTCTTTGCTCGCTTTAAAAAATTTGATAAATTTTTGATATCCATAATTTCATTCTATCATTTTGCCGCTCTTTGGAATGGGTCAAAAGCGCAACTCTAAGCTTATCTCTGAGACGTAAAGTGAGTATCTATCGCTTGCCCTTTCACGACATCGAGAAGTACGTTTAGCCTCTTCCCGTTCACGATAAAAACAGATACGCCTTTTTCAGCAAGACTTCTGGCCACACTAAACTTTGAGGTCATTCCCCCTCGACCCCCAGTTGATTTGTCTGGATTGATGTAACCCGACACTACTTCAATATTATAAGAGTTTACTTCAGGAATAGTTTTTCCCGCATCGTCCAATATTCCTTCGGTACTGGTAAGAATTATGAGGATGTCTGCTTTCAGTTGCTTTGCAACAAGTCCTGCAAGTTCGTCGTTGTCCGTGAACATGAGTTCAGTGGTGGCGACTACATCATTTTCATTCACTACAGGAATCACATTATCAAGAAACAGTCCCTCAAAGCAATTTTGCATATTGAGGTAATGTTGTTCGTCCCGGAAATCTTCTTTGGTGACTAATACCTGTGCACAGTGGTAGTTGCTTTTCTTAAATAGGTCGGCGTAGATATTCATAAGCCTTACCTGACCGACTGCGGCAAATATCTGTTTTTGTACTACTTCTGATTTTGTATCCGACAAAGATATCAAACTTTTTCCAGCACCAACTGCGCCCGATGTAACCATCACAATTTGTATTCCCTTCTTGCGCAGTTGGACTACCTGTCCAACCAGATTTGCTAGAAATTCCGTATCAAGAGTGCCGTCCTCTCTGGAAAGGATTTTTGTTCCGATTTTTACAATGATTCGTTTCATATCATCTGGTTTTTTCGATGCTTCTCGGAGCCTCCGACTAGACTCAATGTCTAGTCGGAGGCTGGCGAACCTATCTCAAGCTTGGCTGGCCGCCCCAAGCTAGAACCGTGGAGGGTTGCCCTGCAAGGCGGATTAGCTTCATTTTACACTACCTCATCGACGCGTCTCGTGCTCATCAAAAAGTGACAAAAGTGACACTTTTTAGATCATTTCCCATTCAATGATTAATAATGATTCTGGTGATATTCCACACGCCAAGGATCCTTCAATAAATCTAATTTGAGCTGAGGTAAGGTTATCTTTTCCTTTTCTTTTTGCTTCGAAAAATACGAGTTTATCGCCATGCCATGCGAGGACATCAAAACAAGCCGTTGTCTTTGCCGTCTTCCATATCTTTTGCAACAGATCTTTTTTGTCTTGTGGAATCGATATGTGTTCCGATTGAAGATTCCATGCTTGGGGCATACTTCGTAAATAATGAGTGCCACCGTATGTTTCAACCCACACACCGTCCCAGCCATGATCAAGTAAAATACGGAGAATTACAAGCTCAGCAAAACACGCTTCCTCTTTGTAGTTAAGTACTGGTTTCTTCCCATAATCAAAACTAACGGGAGATCCTTTCCATGCTGAAAACTTTGGATGAGCTACGGATAAATTTACTGTCGTGCCGTCCGAAAGCTGAATTCCTATTTTATCTGTGGGTTGTAACTCTTTAGGAAAGTCCATGTTAATTCAGAAGTTTATATATCTTACTTAGAAACACAAGTGATGTTCTCTAAGAATACCTGATAGTCCTGCGAGAAATTATGCTCTTTCGCTCCCTGAATTAGAAGCTCGAGATATTCAGTTGTCGGAAATAAATTTTCCTGAACATAATCTTCAGTGGCTAAATATGTATCGACTTCAATTTGTTCGTTGTTGTAGTCAACAACTATAGGGATCCTCTTATATCCTTTCTCTATCCGGTCTAGGCGCTCTATTTGGTCATATGCTAATTCATATATAACCCCCCAAACGATTGCTTCTTCGTCTTGGATTATATTTGTCTTTCCAGATTTATCAGTACTGAGTTTGTTAAAAACAATTTTATATCCTGACAACTTTGCGGCTCCCTTGTCTATTACTGAACCGATTTTAGGAGTAACTCTATTCTCTTGATTTTCAAGTCGATTCTTTAGCATATTAGATCCGTAAGCAAAGTAGTGCATATTATTACTATTCTTGTTTGAGAGTTATATTCCCATTAAGACTGCTGATTTGTAAACCTGTTTCTGTTTCGCTTAACTGGTTCAGAGTGAGGCCGAGTATTCGCTCACTCATAAAGGCCCAACCAAGTAGTTGGTTAGTAATAATTGAAAACTCATTTCGTATCCTTAAATAAACACGACCTTCTTCTCCGTCAGATTGTCGTCTTAAAATTAATACCACGGCATTTTCATTCTTCGTTTTATTTACAATCTGGCAATTGTCCCGATCCAAGAAAGTTGATAATCCTCCAATTGACTGAATCATGTCACCGATAGTAAATAGTTCTTTTATTTTCATAATTATATTCACTAAATTTCCCACAACTGTTCAGTATAAGGATCAACAATTACTCTTTTGTCATCTAACACTTCGAAGTGTAAATGTACCGACCCTGTACCAACTTTACCAACATAAGCAATGACTTTTCCTTTTTCTACAAAACACTTTTTTGAAAAGTCGTTAAGTATTTGTGCCTCAATATCGTCACTTAATTTTTCACAATGGCGAAACCAACTGACATAACCATTATCATGTTTGATATAAAAAGAATGATCTGTGTTCCAATTTGCACCATATGTAGAATCGTCGCCTGGGGCAGCTTTGTACAATTGCCCACTCGCGGGCGCCACAACAGGAGTGAGTTTGGGATACGAAAAATCATACCCAGCATGACCATCGTAATTTAAATAATATGTTGGACCGTATTTATCACCACTCCCGGCCGCACCCACATAATTAATTTCCTTAGATGCGAAAAACGGTACGGGAGTCTTTTTTGTATAACCATAAGGAATTCCTGCGCTCGGCTCTCCATCCCCAATTTCCCCATTAAAAGCTTTTACTTTTTGGTCTTTGGCACTTTTCCCCCAACGGTTTTTACTCTCAGGATCAATCGCGGTTCCAGAATGGTCGAGAACTGAACTAACTCTGACGGTACATGAAGTGACAGGTTTTCCACTTGCATCCATTCCCTGGACAGGGCAAATGAGGAAACCTTTCTTTATGGGATCAGGAACGGCTGTCTCTTTTACTTCTTCCTGTTTTTCAATTATTACCTCCGCCACCGGAGTTCCGTCCTGCTTGTTCAGAACTTTTTCACTTACTATTACTGGTTTTGAAAATATACTTCGTATAAAAACAACGAGGGCGTTTAGTATTTTCTCTAAATTACTTAAAGGAGGTTTCATAGAATAAATTTGATTACTTTTTCTTTTGGTGTTTTTTCTGCCATGTAAAGAGTTCTCTATAGCTATTCTTCTAGATGTTCTTCCATCCAATCCGTCACTTCTTTAGAAACACCTATGGTTCCCCAGTTCGCTCCTGTGACATCAATGACAAGGATACCGTCATTTGCATCTATTTCCTTGTTGAGTTCATCGCGAACCTCCAAGACCGATTTATAGGTCTTTATAAACCAAACTGATTTGAGCGGTTTAGCCCAAGGCGAAAAAGACTTGATGTATTTAATAAGCTTTTGGTAATCCGCGGATGTCTCCGGAATTCTGAGATCGTAAGAAATTAGGTAGGTCTTCATTCTAGTGTTTTTTATCGATAGGAGGGTGCGGATCATTCCCGTAACTATCCTTATCCTTTATCTGTCCTTGCTTGTTGTGATAAACCGCCTCGGTCTCATTCTGTTTTGCCAACTTTTGGGTTTTATCTTCTGAGGCAGACTGCGTGCGATGAACAGATATCGGTTTTTCTACGCCCTCTTTCTTTACCGCCCAATCTCCGTCCCATGGAACACTGTGAAAATTTTTCTTTGTCATATACTTATTTAGGCATCGTCGCAACGACGACCCCTTGAATTTGAACATTATCTAATAATAGTGGCTTGTGCGTCGGATTGTCAGAGCGAGGCATCAATAGAACCGAGTTACCTTGTCGATGAAACTCTTTGATAGTGACGCCATCATCAGTACATGCGACGACCTTATCGCCGAGATTCGCATAATCTTGAACCCGAACCAAAACAAGATCTCCACTATTGATATCAGCCTGATTCATTGAATCGCCATCAGCGCGAACGAGATAGTACTGGGAACCTGGCTTTGCTGATTCAGTGCTCACTTCAAGATAATCGTCAACATGTCCCTCACTGATATTCGGACCGCCACAAGACGCGAGGTTTGCATAGAACGGAACCAGTATCGTTTTTCTTTTTGCAATACCTGCGCCTGTGACTTCGTGAGCGGTGTAAGGAGCAGCGACTTGGGGAGAATTAAATTCTTTCAATGCTTTTTCTACGCCCTCAATGTCTGGCATTGAGTAGTATGCTCGGCGACCACCACGCGATGACTCGCCGTCTTTTTGTAAAATCCCATACGACACAAGCTTGCGAAAATTTGGAATCCACTGAACGCCATACTTCTTTGCACGCTCAAGAATCCAAGCGCCCGCAAATCGATTGCTCTTTATGGTCTGTGCTTCCTCTAGAGACGCCACAACCACAGGGAACCATTCAGGATAATCCCTGAGAAGTTGCACTACGGCCTCATATCCAAAATTTTGTTTTTCCATACACTGACATCTTAGCACATCACAATACATCTTGCAAGCTGGCAGTAAACGGCTAAAATCCACTTCCCTAAATCAATCGAATTTCAGATTTTTGGCAGTTTAAAAAACAGAAATTGTTGTGAAACGGGAAACGGGGACAGTCACGATTGTTTGAGTAAATATGAATTGGTAATTGGGGTCAGGTACCGGTTTTTGAAAACCGACACTGACCGTCTCACAAAGAGGGTGTTTGATATACAAAGGCGACACGGAATACCGAGAAAATTATTAAAATCTGTCTGAAGCTCTTGGTGTCGTTTATTTATTATCTACTTCGCAATCGTGACTGTCCCCATTTCCCCCTTTCCGACAACCCCCACTGTAATTCACTAAAAATCGCCTCCGTGCACCAGAAACATCCGCCACCAAAAACTGCAATCTCTATTTTCATACTTTAAATTATACCATGAACGATTTTTCTTAAAAAAATCGCCCCTCAAAAAAGACGGGGCGATTCAAATACTTGGTGTTATAGGTCGCTGAGATGTTCAATGAGCGCGGCTTGTCCATACTCGGTGAGTTTAAGTTTTGTACTGTTTGGGAAATCTTGGAGACCTGGACTGTTAGTCCACCCAACATAACCCATACAAACAAGCTCTTCTACGACAGATTCGGTGACCGGAAAACTATAGTAACGGACAAATCCGGCTTGGCTGTAATTGCTATCGCACCCAACGGGGATGTGGTAACCGTCTTCGCATGCCACCCCAACGCGAATGATGGCGCACCCATGCTGGTTCTCTGGGCAATGATGCCGAATCAAGACCCGTATCGTTTGGTCGTTGTGCCGCTTCACAAGTAATGCGAGCGCAGTCCATACATCAGCGATTGGCTCCGGCATTGAATCTTTCTTGATTTCCGGGAGCTTCGTATAATTCCGCTCCGCGAGAAATGGAATTCTATCCGCAAAGAGCGCGAGTTCTAGGCCTAGCGACATTGTGGTCATCGTATCCCTCCTATAACACAGGTTTAACTTCTACTAAAATACACTACCTGTTGGAGTGTGTAAAGAGGCAAAGGGTACCTGACCCCCCTTTTCTCATGAAAAAAGAATTCAAAATTCCGGAAGGGAAACCGCCGGGGAGACCCAAAACCGGTACCTGACCCCCATTTTCTATTAGTTTTTCAAATAGCGGGTAGTCTTCTGAAGCATTGAAAATCTTCATGCGACCGTTCGCGCGATTAATCACATGATAGATTTCGTTTCCAACATCAACACGAGCAAGACGTGGCATTGTGATAAGTATATATTACACCACATATTTTCTAAAATAATCGTGACTATCCCCATTCTTTTCAAGCAAGACAAAATTGAGATCGATGTCGACGTGAGAAATTACACGAAGTACTTATTGAAAGAAGGGACGCTGATTGAGAAGAGAGAGCTACTGGGGTGCCTACAAAGCAAGCTATTTCTGAAGGACAAAAAGGTTATGCTCGAGTAACGCCTACTGCATGATCTGCGTCACTTCCCAGTCAGTAAAATCGCCATTGATTTCAACCTTATGTGTTATTGATTGCACCCCAAAGGAATCTCTGAACTCAGAGACAGTATAGGAATACCCCGACTCACTTGAATTTATAAGACCGACACAAAATACAGCTTCAAAATTGTGTCTTCTAAATATACTTTCTCTAATTTTGTTTCTAAAGAATTTCCCTGCTCCATCAAAGAAAACAACAAGAAGTTTGTTCTGCGCATACTCAGAACCCTTTTCAATTTTTAGATTTATAGCATTAATAATTCGCTGTTCACCCGATGGTAGCTTTTTAGCTTTTGGAATATCTAGTGCCGACACATGCTCTGTGGGGACAATCATTCGTTTTTCTCTATCTACGACGAACCCGTCACCTATATCATCCTCCATAAAAGTGATGCTTCTCTTGTGAACCTTGCTAAGAACGGCACAGACTAGCCAATTCGCCCAAGCTTCTCTTGGTCGCAAGCTAAAATTCTGGATATCTCTTCCATTCCATAAATGCTTTGGATTTTTAACCATCATCTCAAAATCTTTGAGAGCAATCTTTAAATCCTTAATTACCATAGTTTGCTTAGCCATTGAAATAGATCATACTCTTCGAGCAAAAGAAAAACCACCGAAATATCGGTGGTTTTTCTTTCTTGAATACTGCTCTCAGCAGGTATGCCTTTTTCGGAATAGATGCCTATGCGTGTCAGTCTCCTGACTTAGCATATGGTGGCTGCGGGACCTGGATTCGGACCAAGATTTTCTCCTTCAAAGGGAGACGTGCTAC
>JBBTTL010000058.1:0-2813 GCA_038064275.1 Patescibacteria group bacterium
CAAGGAAATCAACTATGTTTTGAGCGGCAAGTTCGGCCATCTTGGTTCTAGTCTCAAGTGTGGCTGAAGCGATATGCGGAGTAACAATTACGTTTTCTAAATCCTTAAGACCAGGCGCAAGTTCCGGCTCATGCTCAAAAACGTCAAGGGCGGCCCCGGCAATCCATTTTTCTTTAAGCGCCACCGCGAGCGCTTGCTCGTCAATGACCGGCCCGCGCGAAGTATTTACCAGATAGGCGGTTTTTTTCATCATCTTTAAACGATTTGCATCTATCAAATGAATAGTTGTTGGAAGGAGCGGAACGTGGATGCTTACGAAATCGGCTTCTTTCAGCACCTCTTCCGGCTTGGCATAATATTTTGCCCCATAATTTTTTTCAAGCTCTTCATTTCTTTTTATATCGTAATAAATTACATTCATATCAAACCCGCGCGCGCCGTGATGGACCACTCGCGCCCCTATCCTGCCGGCACCCAAGATGCCGAGTGTCTTCCCCGTCAAGTCGGCGCCCAAAAGCATGAACGGTTCCCAATTTTTAAATTTCCCGGAACGCATAAATTTATCCGCTTCAACCGTCCGGCAGGCAATTGCCATCATAAGAGCGAAGGTGTGCTCGGCAACTGTATTGGTAAGAACCTCGGGAGTATTGGTAATGACCACTCCCCTCTCTTTCGCGGCGGCCAAGTCAATGTTATTGTATCCCACGGCGAAATTGGCGAAGATTTTTGCCTTTGGCGCGGCATCAAATACATCTCCGTCAATCTTGTCCGTTAAAAGACACAGTACCGCGCCATATTCCTTTTTTTTAAGCTCGGTTATTAATTCGTTTTTGCCGAGCACGCCGTCTTTCTCGCTTACGTCAACTTCGTACCCCTTGTCGCGCAACATCTCAATCGCCGATTCGGGAATCATTCTTGTCACGTAGATATTTTTCATATTTGTATTATTAAAGTTCGTTTGTAAAAACCTCATAAAAATATTTATAATTCTCCGCAATTTTCTCCACTGCCTCTTGTCTTTCCACTAGCTTATTCTTAAAATTGACCAGGGGTAGAAGGAAAACGGTCCTGCCAACGGCAAAGCCGATTACACCGCGCACGTTCTTTCCTGCCTTAATCCAGGCTACAACTTCTTCTTTCTTTTCTCCTCGTCCGAGGATAACGACCCCGACATCGGCCCTTGCGCTTCTATTTCGCGCCACCGCCGCTATTCTTTGATAATCGGACTGTCGCCGCATGCCTTCTATTTTCCACACATCTGGCTCAATCCCAACATTCTGTAGCTCCATCATCATTTTAGTCGTTAAGGACGGCCTTACTTCTCTGTCGTATTTTTCCTTGTCCCCGCCTAAATCCTTTAAATTTTCTTCAGTCGGCGGCACCAAGGGTTCAAGTAAAAACTTATATCCTTCCTTATGGGCAAAATCCGACAGGACCTTCAGGCGTTTTCGCTGGCGTTCATTGATTCCAGTATCACCCTCCGGATTGTAACGTATTAGGGCCTTAACAAAAGCGGGATTAATTTTTTTAATGTGCGCCCTGAAATCATCTCCGTATTCAAAAACAAACTCTTCCTGCCCGCTTTTTTCCACCGTCAAACAAGTGACGAAATTTTGTTTGTGCGCGTCAAGAAGAATCTCTTGGCCGTACTCCTCGTCAACCAAAATGGCTCCTCCGTCTTCCGGCACCCCGCGGGAAAGGGCCAGCACAAAGGCGTCGTAAACAATTCTTTTATAAGCGCGTACCATCTTTTTTTGCTCCCCCGTTAGCGTTTCTCCAAAGCCCAAAAGATTCTTAGTGAAGGTGGCCCGATGGTCAAAGGGCAATAAATAAAGGGGATTTTTATATCCGAGCAAAGCCATAATTAAAAAATAGTATAACACAAAGAAGGTGTATAATATCCCTATGCCCAAACAATTAGATTTTTTGGCAATTGGCGACATAACAACCGATGCTTTCATCCGTTTGAAAGACGCGGAAGTACACTGCGACGTAAACCACGATACGTGTAAAATTTGTATGGATTTCGCCACCAAGATTCCGTACGAATTTGTGAAAGTGGTGCCGGCGGTCGGCAACAGTCCTAATGCCGCCGTTTGCGCCGCCCGACTCGGACTTAAGTCCGGCCTTGTAACCAACGTGGGCGACGACCAAAACGGCAAAGACTGTCTGGCTCGTTTGGGTAATGAAGCGGTAGCGACCGACTATGTCAAAGCCCACATTGGCAAGAGCACCAACTATCATTATGTCCTGTGGTATGAAGACGAGCGCACCATACTCATCAAGCACGAATCATTTGAATATAGTCTGCCGTCAATCGGGAAACCGAAGTGGATTTATTTAAGCTCTCTTGGGCAAGCGAGTCTCGCTTTCCATAATGAGATATCGGAATATTTATCTGAAAAACCGGATGTTCTTCTTGCTTTCCAACCGGGAACATTTCAAATAAACTTCGGTTATGAAAAACTAAGGGATATTTACAATCAAACGAAAGTCTTTTTCTCGAACATTGCCGAAGCGCAAAAAATCTTAGAAACAGAAGAAGGAAATGTACAAAAACTGCTCCTCATGATGAAAGAGCGGGGTCCAGAAATCGTTGTAATTACTGACGGCAAAAAAGGGGCCTACATGAATGACGGAAAAAATACTTATTTTATGCCCACCTATCCGGATGAAAAACCGCCTTACGAACGTACCGGCGCCGGCGACGCGTTTTCTTCAACTTTTGTTTCGGCGCTTGCTTTAGGCAAAACCCCGCTTGAAGCCCTTCTCTGGGGGCCGGTCAACTCAATGTCTGTGGTTCAATACATCGG
>JBBTTL010000059.1:0-1231 GCA_038064275.1 Patescibacteria group bacterium
TGAAGGCCCGCCAAGTTGGCGGGCCTTTTTCTTGTTCTCCATAGTTTATTTCGTCTAGCGAGGATGGCGTGGGAGTGTACTCACTCACACATCATCCGAGTGAAGACGAAACACAGGTTAATACTTCGGGGCTTGCCCCGAGGAACCTTTATTTATTTCTCTCTACGACAAACTTTGAAAAAGTCTTGAGCTCTTCTTTTGCGACTTCGGCAATCGGCGCCGCATCTACAACGACAAGCGCCTTGTTCATATATTCTGTGGCAGTCGTGCCGGCTTTTGCGCGCACGTCATACTTGTCAAAAATATTTTTTACCAGAGCGACAGCGATATCACTCCTGTCATTGCCTATATAGAATTTTATAACCGTTTGTCTATCATCAGAAGTCGCGGACTCAAGGGCAGACCAGACAAGAAATGTTGCCTTGCCTTCGCGTATGTCCGAGTCAATTGATTTTCCAGTTACACTCGGGTCGCCGTACACGCCAAGTATGTCGTCAGCTACTTGGTAAGCAACGCCAAGATTGGTACCAAAATCTTTAATCCATTTCGTTGGAACACCAGCCATAATCGCACCGGTCGTAAGTGGCGCGGTTATGGTGTACTTACTCGTCTTCTCTCTCATAATCCGCTCCACAACATCGCGCTGGGGGACGCGGGGGCCAAGAGGGGCCATTAGGTCGAGGTACTGACCGAGACATACATCAGTATGCATGACATCAAATGTTGCCCGCGCTATCGGCCGGGAGATTCCGGCAACTTCGGCCTCAGACCAAAGTTGCGTTGCTTTTGCAGAAACGATGTCTCCGAATAGAATGGCCATACTCCCGCCGAAATATTCTGCATTGCCGCGGAGCTTTGTTTTCTGATGATACATTTCACACAAACGATGCGCGCTGGGGACACCGCGACGAAAGTCTGATGCATCCACAATATCATCATGAATCAAAATGTAGGTGTGCAAAAGTTCAAATGAGATAGCCAGACGAATTATTTTCTCATCTTGCTCACTGCTCCCGAGCCGGTAACCAAAAAGAAACATGCTCGGCCGAATGAACTTTCCGGGGTTTTCCAGAAAACGCGCAAATTCATCAGCTAGTCCTGCTCCCTCGGGATAGATCTTTCGGCAAGAGTCTATAATTTCCACAGATACCTTTTTCCACTCGGTCATGAGAGCTTCGCTGTGACGTGTGAGTAGTTTGGGATAATTTTGTTTTTTCATAATTTTCTGGTG
>JBBTTL010000060.1:0-1049 GCA_038064275.1 Patescibacteria group bacterium
GGGCGCGGGGTGGGGGAGGCGGCGTTTTTGGCTGAATGCGGGGCAAAACTTATTATTACTGACCTTAAGACAAGGGGGCAGTTAAAAAGTTCTTTGACAAAACTTCAAAAATACAACCCCGAAGAACCGCTTCGCGGTCACGGGGCAGGAAATATAAAATTTGTTTTGGGCGAACACAGATTGGAAGATTTTAAGAGTCGAGATTTTATATTGAAAGCGGCGAGTGTTCCTCTCAATTCGCCATATATTGCTGAAGCGCGAAGAAATAAAATTCCAGTAGAGATGAGCGCATCGTTATTTGCGCGACTCTCCGATGTTCCAGTAATTGGAGTGACTGGCACCCGCGGCAAATCAACTGTCGCGCACCTGATATTTCATATTTTAAAAACCGCGGGCAAGCGCGCTGTTCTCGGTGGCAACGTGCTTGGCGTTTCCAATCTGCCATTTCTTAAGAAAGCGGACGAACTTGATTTTGCGGTACTTGAGCTTGATTCCTGGCAGCTTCAGGGATTTGGGGAGTCAAGAATATCTCCCCACATTGCGGTGTTTACGACGTTTTATCCGGACCACCTGAATTATTATGGAAATAAAATGAAGCGTTATTTTGACGATAAGGCTCTTATTTTTTCAAATCAAAAAAAGGGAGATATTTTGGTAGCGGGCAAGCAAGCATTGCCCTATATAAAACGGTGGGGGGGACGGGTGAAAGGAAAGCTTGTGGTTCCATCTATATTGCCGCGCGAATTTAGCACACAGCTTCTTGGCGCTCATAATGAATACAATGTGGCCCTTGCCGTTGCCGCGGCCCGCTCGCTTGGGGTGAATGACGATATGATAAAAAAAGCCATCAGAAGTTTTAAGGGCGTTCCTTATCGGCTTGAATTGGTACGTACCGTGAGAGGTATAAAAATCTATAACGATACCACCGCCACGACCCCTGAAGCGACAATCGCCGCCCTCAAGGCACTTGGACATTCAATGTCCAAGTTGGGGGACAAACGAATTGTTCTCATAATGGGCGGGTCAGACAAAGGTCTTGATATGAGCGG
>JBBTTL010000061.1:0-19607 GCA_038064275.1 Patescibacteria group bacterium
TCTCTACAGTATTAGAATTTTCTATTTTAAAAGCACCGCTCATCTTTTGCTCGGCAATTCCAAGTACTGGTTCTTCCTCTTTCTTAATACTTAACTCTTTATACTTAATACTACCCCCTTCAATATTACCCATGATTTCCGGGCTCTCTATTGCCCTTAGCAACTCCTCGCGGTCAAGGACCTCATTCACCCCTTCTATTGGTGGGGGTGTTTCGTAATTTTTTTTAAGAAATCCTCTAATCGGATAAAGCACCTCGTTGTTAATATCTACAATAATCTTTTGCGCGGTTTCGCCGGTTATTTCAAGGACATTAATTAGTCGCTCTTTGTATTTTTCGGAAGGAGTTACACCAAGCATCACCAAGCTCGTTTCGTTTGAAAGTTCTTCTATTTTATCAATATGAAGAGCGTATTTTTCGCCAATCGCCAGTATTTTTTTGGCAACCTCAACAGAGTCCATGGCCGCCCGTACTTCGGGTGGGAGTGATTTATATTTTTCTTCTAATGTCCTGTGGTCCATAAATTATGAGATTGTTTCAAGTTCTGATATTTCTAATTTTTTATTCCTCACATTTTCTTCCTTATCAAGAAGTTTTTTTCGGAGTTTGTCTAATTCCGCTCTTTCGCTAGGGGTGAACAGTGTTGTTGGCGATGCCTCCCGTAGCCTTTTTTCTAGAGCCTTGATATCTGGTTTTATTTCACTAATCTCTTTTTCTTCTTCCTCGTTTTCTTTCTTCCGTACCTCAATTTGTATATGCGCCGCCGCGACCTTGTCTTTTCTGGCAACTTTAGCCCAAAGCGTTTCTGGTGACCTGGTATCAATCCCGGTTGCCATGTCGGTCTTTCTCTCTCTCGCGATCCTTTGCTTTTCCGCTTTCGCCGTTTTGATTTGACCCTCAAGCGTATCAACTCGTGCTTTCTCTGCCGGGTTGAGCTCTCTGGAAGCCGTGGCCGCCCCTCGTTTAATAGTACTGATTGTCCCCTGGTGTCTTGTAATAGTTCTGTCTTGCTCTAGGATTTTTTCTTTATTGACACCTAGTTCTTGTGCGGATTTTTCTTTACCTTCCACTTGCTTCTGTAGAGTTTTTTGGTAACCGCCTTCTCCGCCCGCCTTACCAAGTTCAAGACCGGCTCCAGTCGCACCCAAAATTGTCCCGCCCACAGTTCGAATTCCTGGGATACCTCCCCGTACGTCAAAGCTTGAACCAGCAACGCCTTCAACTCCCTTTAACAAGCGACCCATAGTACGGGGACTCTTGGCGGCCGCATCCCTGAAACCTTCCATCCTTCCGATTTTGCTTGCCAGTCGTCCCACAGTATGTCTACCCAAAAACCCGCCCACTCCGCCGGCTACCGTGCCGAACATTTTTGCTCCCACTTTGCCCGCTTGACCGCTCAACTTTTTTGCCACAGTCAGGGCGGCAACGAGAAAAGCCAGAAGCATAAAGAAATTGAAAATGATAGCGGCAGAACTCCCGTCGCTTCCGGAAAGGGCTGTTGCGAAACTTACCGTACTTTTTGTCCCGACAGCGGAGGCCATAGCGCTTCCCGAATTATTCACAAGTGAGTCGCCCGCCGCCGCAGTAAGGGCCGCGGCGGTGTTCGGAGAGGACCCGCCGGAAGTCGCCGCCGCCCCGCCTATAGTTCGCGGCTCCGTCATTTTCAGAATTACCCATATGAGCATTAAAAACACGGGCGCAAGCATGCTTTGGCTCCATAATTGCTCCCACCACATGTCCGCGTATGTTTTTAATTTCGGTATCCATCCTCCGATAAAGCCGATGGGCGAGGTTACCATTAAAAGAATGAGCATGGCGCTTCTGGCCACGAACATTAAAGCGGCGCTAAAGAATACCGCCGCCGCGACGAGAAAGAATATAGAACCGAAAATGGTCACCATAAAGACACTAGTCATGCTCAATAGTTGGGGTCCTTGCGATCGCAATTCCGCCGCCACGTCCCCGCCCTTTCCTCCGATGGCGTATATGGTTTGCAGTTTAAGGCGTTCCATAAATTGCCCGCTGATTCCTCCGTCCATGTCGGCATTGGGATTATTAAATTGCCCCGCGGTTATGCTTGAATAAAATTGAAGAGCTATGGTGTTTGAAATATCAATTATGACTTTGGTAAAAAACAAACTGAAATTGATAAGCAGAGCCGCTATGATAAGGCCGGTCAGGAATTTTTTATGGTCCCCCAGTTCAAGAATCGTGGTCGCGGCAATCCATAGGAGGGAAAAAATGAAGGTTATGTTTACTAGGTCCCGCACCACCACCCAAGCCGAGTTAATGTCCAACCCCCCCCTTGCGGTATCTATATATGCCGCCAGATTCAAGGTGAAATTCATTGAGTAGTTGAAGAAAATGCCCGCAATCCAGAGAAGCCTGCTGACTATGGTGAGAAGTAGGTTCGCCAAAGAGGTCATTGCAATAGTGACAAGACCGGTGCTAGGCGACGCGGCTGTTTTACCGCTTGATTTTGTGTATGCCTGGGCGCTATCTTTTAGTGTCCTAGTCCCACCCGTTGGGTCTGTTTTTTTCACAGTTATGGAAGTTTCGCTCCCCGCGTCAGCTCGAGCCGCGTCGTCCGCCGCGCCGACATCAAGCGAAGAACCCTCGTGGTTTTCAGCCATGGCGTGCGAATATGAAAAATCAAAGTTGACAGGACCGAAAAATCCGAAAACAACAATGATTCCCACAAGACCATACTTCAGAAATTTTTTCGTTTCGGCGCGAAAAAAGGCGTTACTCCAGTTTATAGTACGCTCACTATAGGCCATTGAGTTTTCCTTTAAATTTTTCATCCCATTAGAAGTTCATATAAGTCATTTTTAGTAATTGATATTTGTTTGCGTAGCGCCTTACGGCCTCACTTGCCGTACATTAACCTTAATCTTAAATTTCTAACGGGACAAGCTTTCTAATTTTTTTTCTTTTATTCATTTTGCCAGTTATTCCTACCAACTACTTCCTGCCAACTGCCAGCTTTTTTCTAGGGCGCGCCGGCGCCGACCTCGCACTCTCGTATTGGAATTTTTTGCAAGACGCATTCATTTAATCTTTTCTCTTTGGCTAGGCAGGCGTCAAGACGGGGCGTTATCTCGCTCGTTGTCTTCTCGTCAAGGAATGTTTTTAAATCAGCGTATTCAATGCTGTCCGCCCGTATGGCGTCTGTTTTTACGTGAAGCGCCTTGTTTGTTCCAAGTGTTTGGAAATCTTGCAGTATTTTAATCAGAACGAGGTCGTCTTTGGATGACTGCGTTTTTTGTTTTATGTCCTTCAACATAGCCACAATTTTAGTGGAAGAGGCAACGTCATTATTCAGGGCTTTTTCCCTAGGAAGTATGTCGGCACTGAGAGTGGAGCTCGCAAACGACCTTCCCGAAACCACCATATCGCTTGAGTTCAAACTCGGGTCTATGGCTACGATTCGGTTGTAGCACGCCTCCGTGTCCCTTATTTTTTCTTTGACTATAAGGACGGCTCCAAGACTTTTGTTTTTAACCGCCAGATATTCGTTCTCGCTTTCTATGGAAGAATTGATTTCTGTAAGGGCGTTTGCCGCCGGGTCAATGATAGTATAGTTCGGCACGCTTGGATTGGTGCCGGAACCAAGCTGGCTTGTATAAGTTTGATTGTAACTTCTGGCTTCACCGCTCACCGCGCCCGCGACGGCGTCGCTTAATCCTTTGACCCCCTGATAAATAGTTTGATTGATGAAGGCCTCCACTATCAAGTCAATTGACGTGGCCAAATCTTTGACCAGCTCGCTTTGGCGGATGGGCCCCGTTGCGGACGTGGTTAAATAATCTCCGACCAACTTGCCCGGAGTGGTAGCTTCATATTCGGAGCAAGTCTTTTCGCCGGCAGACGCGTCGGCAGCCTCGGCGGCGGCGAGAGCGCGAGTAGCCTCGGCCTCGGCTTCCTGGATTGCCCTAGCGTGGGCGTCGGCTTTCTTGCCGAGAATGCCCCCATCGGCATCGGCCGCTTCCCTGGCGGCCTTGACCTCGGCCCTGGCGGCGTTGGCTCTCTCGGTCAGGGCCCCGGAGAGTTCGCCCGCGTTCTCGTCCGCGATGTACTTGACGCATTTTTTAATTGAAAGGAATCCCCCCGATTGTTGCACATCTTGTTTGGCATTTCCTTGTTCGGTGGCTACTCTATTTTGCAGTCTTTGTTGCGCGTCAATATAAGCGCCGTATATATTATTTTCCGGATTTTGGGTCAGCGAATACCAGCCCGCCCAGCCGCCGTTGCCAAATCTTCCTTCCACGAATTGCCTAGCATACGCTTCACGCAGATACGGACTGCCCAGCTGGGGCGGGCAAGTATTTCCTCCCCCGCGCAGAACGCAGTTGTAGGCGATATCGTCGTAGAGCGAGTACACTCCTTTGCGCGGGTTTAAAATTGAGTAAACGATATCGGTGGCGTATGGATTATTGCTCTTGGCAACCTCTTCTATTATAAAAATGTTGGTCTCTTCTTTGGCTATGTCGGCAAAAAATTTGTTCGGGTTGGTCAAATAAGACGGACTGCCCTGATATCCGCTGTTAATCCACTGAACGATACTGGCCGTCATTCTTTTTAGGATTGTTCTGGCTATTCTAACCACCAGCGGGTCAAGTACGAATACTTTGAATTTCATGCTGACATTCCCGGCTAAAATATCCCCTGTCGAGACCGCACTCAGAGTATTTTGTATCCAGTTTGGGACGTCGAAATCATGGAACGCCTCGGCTTTTTGCGGAAAGGTTAAAAAAGCCGAGGGGAGAAGTAAAGAAAAGATAACCAGAGGGAGTATTATTTTTTTAAATCCCGATCCTTTTTGTTTTTTTGAGAGAAATGGCATACGATTAAATTATATCCCCTTGGTGAATATATACCCAGCGTCATCTTTCCCGAATATTGTTTTTTTGCCGACGAAGTAGGAAATGAGCCCCCTGAAAGCAAGCACTATTTTTTCGGCGCCTTGCGGATAATTGTTCAAACTGGCCAGAGCCACGATTGGGTCGGCCTCAATTTGAGCCATTCCCAAAATGGCTCTGCCGAAAAAATTTACGCCGTTGACCAGAGAAAGGTGCTCTTCAATTGCTGACGGCGGCACCGATACGGAAACGAGAGCTAGGGTCATTTTTTTATAACTTTCCGCAGAGTCGGCCACTTTTTTCAAATCGGCCGGGTTCTTTTTGTCCAAATAATTTAGAAGATTTACCGCCTCGTCTTTGGTGTTTGCGTTAAGATTATTGTCAATTGCGACAATGGCGTCATTGCCGTATTTTTTTATTGAGGCGGGGGTTTCGCTTGAAGCTATATTAAGGTCGCTCGCGACGTATGATTTCGGCTTGATGATTTGCCCCACAGATGTTCCCAAAGCTTCATTGATTTTGGCCTGATTTTCCGGGGTCAGTTCCCCCGACTGTTTTAGGACGGAATAATTCGCGTAAAGATCTCTGGCTATGGCGTCAGTCAGACTGCTTTCAATTTTAGATTTGCTTAATGTGTCCGCGCCGCTGTCCCCCAAAATGGGGATTGATTTCAGTTTGTCGTCGGGGCCGGAAACGGTGGGGTCTCGCCCCTCTTTTGTCTCTTGCCCGTCAGAAGTGCCATCGCCGTCGGTGTCGGGATTGTTCGGGTCGGTTTTCCAGAGGGCTTCTTCCCAGTATTTTAGTCCGTCTTTATCAGCGTCGCCTTGCAGGAAATTATCGCCGCCGCCGTTTTTGGTCACAAGTCCGGAACCGCCGCCTTTTTGATAAGAGATTGGCCTGCCTTTGTAGACGCCGAAATAATAAGCGCCCAGAATTACAATAAGAGCGAAAGACAAAGCTAAAATTATTTTTTTATGGGCGGCAGTCATATACAGGGCATTCTTATCCATATTATATCAAGTATACCCTAAAAATGTTCCCACAGTTCGTATTTAAGGACGAGCCCTGAAATTAAGACGAGGGGCCAGACATTTCCAGTCAGGTAAAGAAAGATTCTCCGCCCGGGTTTTTTCATTGATATGGCAAGCGTCAAAGGCGGAACTGGTTGTTTCTCCGCCAAACAGCCCCCTTAGGTTGCCGGCCAGTATTTTTCTTTTATGAGCGAAGCCCGTTTTCAATATTTTAAAAAAATGCCCCTCTTCCGCCTTTGTTTTGAAGGGCGGCCTTATGTTCTCTATATTGAGAATGGCCGAATCCACTTTTGGTTTCGGGGAAAACACAGAAGCGTTTACTTTACGGACGTAGCGCGGCTGGCCAAACAGTTTAACGCTGATTGAAAGGATGCTTTCCTTTCCGCCCCCGCCTGCGCGGGCAGGTCTGGCGACAATCCTTTGCCCGACCTCTTTTTGCACAAGAATCGTAATGGAGAATGGCTTAATTTTGTGTTCCAGAAAAAAACGCAAGAGTTGGCCGGTAATATAGTATGGAATGTTTGCTACAACCTTGTACGATCCTGTTTTTAATTTTAAACTTTCAATTTTAAGCTTAAGAATGTCACCATGGACGAGAGTAAGATTTTTATTTTTGATTTCTTCTTTAAATTTTTCTTCCAGATACGGAATCAAGCGGTCGTCTTTTTCAACCGCGATTACGCGCCGCGCATACTTCAGAAGCGCGGCGGTAAGTATGCCCTTGCCCGGACCGACCTCAACCACAACGTCGCCCCCCGTAACTTTCGCGGCCCGAACAATGTCACCCACAACAGAGAGAGAGGTAAGAAAATTCTGCCCCAATGATTTTTTTGCTCTCATACATAGGTCGGACCTATGTATGAAGACTAATATAGCAATACATAGGTCTGACCTATGTATGATATCATAATAAATAATCATGAATCGAAAATTTAAATTTTCTATAGGTGAGTTTTATCACATCTATAATCGCGGTAATGAGAAAAGAATTATTTTTAAAGACGACCATGACCGTAAAAGATTTACCGACCTTCTTTTTCTGTGCAATACAAAAAAGAGCATAGTGGTAAGAGAAATTCCCACAGGTTTAACCTATGAATTTGATAGAGGCGAGACCATCGTTGATATAGGCGCCTATTGCTTAATGCCTAACCATTTTCATTTACTCTTGAGAGAAAAAACTGAAAATGGGATAAGCTTGTTCATGAAAAAGTTGGCGACCAGCTACTCAATGTATTTTAATAAAAGACACCAAAGAACTGGCGGTCTCTTTGAGGGAAAATTCAAAGCAACACATGTCGACAGTGATACTTATTTAAAATACCTTTTTTCTTATATACACCTGAACCCGGTAAAAATTATTGACCCACATTGGAAAGAGAATGGGATTAATGATAAAGATATGGCGGAGAAATATTTAGATTCTTACCCATACTCTAGCTACCGGGATTATTTGGGCAAAGAAAGAAAAGAGAAATTGATTTTATGTAGAAAAGAATTTCCGGAATATTTTGAAAGCATTGCCGAGTTCAAGCTTTGCGTTAGCGAGTGGCTTTCTTTCAAAGACAACACATAGGTCCGACCTATGTGTTGTGGAGATATACTATTTTGCCGCCGGCCTCGCGCCGCTCTTGTTCTAAAAGGCCCGGCGGTATGTCAAAAATAAATTCTGACGGGGCGTTAATCTGACGTGAGCCGAAAATGGTGCGCATAGAAGCATATGATAAATACAATTTTTTCTCCGCCCGGGTAAGAGCCACATAAAAAAGTCGCCGCTCCTCTTCATCGTCTTCTTTTTCGCCCGGTCCCTCGCCTCTTTGCGCGTGCGGGAAAAGGTCTTGTTCTAAACCCACAATGAAGACATGGGAAAATTCAAGCCCCTTGGCCGCGTGCGCGGTCAAGAGTTTCACCCCGCCCTCTTCCGAGAGAGAATCCTGGTCGGAAAAGAGGGCCGCGTCTTCCAGAAATCTTTCTAGCCCCTCTCCCTTAGGCAGGGCGTCGTATCGCGAGGCAAGCGTAGCCAATTCATATATATTTAGAAGACGTTCTTTGTCTTCTTCCGTCCCGTTTTCAAGCGACTCTTCCAAGCCCGAATTTTTTACTACATATTTCACCAAGAGAGACGGCGTGGCCAGTTTTGATTGCTCCTCTATTTTTTGCATAAACTCTCTCCATTTTTTTATCTTTTCCTTAGTTCCCGCCGAGAGAGTTTCCTCATTTCCGGAAAGAATTTTGGCAAGTCCTACCTTGCCGATGCCGCGTGGAGGAACATTGATAATACGTTTTAAGTCGGTCAGACTATCCCTATTTAGGGCCAAACGAACATATGAAATGACGTCTTTTACTTCCTTGCGCTCAAAAAATTTCGTTCCGAGAACTTGATACGGAATAACCTTCCCAAAAAGAGCTTCTTCAAAAACTCGCGATTGAAAATTGGTCCGATACAGAACGGCAATTCGGTCGTGAGGAATTCCGGCCTGTGCAAGCGTCTTAATTTTTTCCGAAACAAAGTCCGCCTCATCGTTCTCGTCAAAGGCCTCAAAAAGTCCGATTTTCTCGCCAGTTTTGTTGTTGGTGAAAAGAGTTTTATCAATTCTCTCCGTGTTTTTCTTTATGACCTTATTGGCCGCCTCCAGAATATTTTTTGTGGAGCGGTAGTTTTCTTCCAAGGTTACTACCATAGCCCCCGGATAATCTTTTTCAAAATTTAGGATATTTTTTATATTTGCCCCTCGCCAACTATATATATTTTGGTCCGAATCACCAACCACACAGATATTTTTCTTCTCCCCAACCAGAAGTTTTGAAAATTCATATTGGGCTCTATTGGTGTCTTGGTATTCGTCAATGTGAACATATTGGAACAAAATCTGATATTTTTTTCTAATCAGCGGGTTTTCTTTCAGAAGCGTTACTGTTTTTAATATCAAGTCGTCAAAATCAAGAGCCCCGGAACTTTTCAGTTTTTTTTCATAGCGAGCCCAGATGTCGGCCAGAATTTTTGGGAAATATCCTTCCGCCTTTTCCGTGAAAGTATCAACTGTTATAAAATCGCTTTTTTGTCTGGAAATTAAATTTTTTAAACGCCTCGGTTCAAATTGCTTGATGTTGTGGCCCGCCTCAACGATTGACTCTTTGATAAGAGAGGACGACTCCCCTGCGTCAAGAATGGCGAAATGTTTTGTAAGACCGATTGTTCGCGCCTCTTCTTTTAATATCTGAACGCCCAGGGCGTGGAATGTTTTGATACAGGGGCTTTCATAATGAGGGAAACCGGCAGATATCCCGCTCCGAGAGGATGTAAGCAAATTCAAAGTGCGCTCCCGCATCTCCTTGGCCGCCTTATTAGTGAATGTAATGGCTAAAATCGCCTCCGGATTTACTCCTTTATGTATAAGATTGAGAATTCTATGAGTGATGGTTTTAGTTTTCCCGGCCCCGGCCCCGGCCACTATCAAGAGCGGGCCTTCAGTGTGAAGTACTGCCTTTTTTTGGGCCTCGTTTAGTCCTTTTAGATGATACAATTGGGTAGTATTAAGTAGTAAGTATTAAGTATAAGGTATAAATTGTGAAAATATCTCTCTTTCTACTTAATACTTTCTACTTAATACTTAATACTACCCCTTAATTCTTATCCACAGGCAGTTCCCGCTATCCTTGACTTCCTATGCCCTGCACGCTACCATTTATAACATACAGAAAAGGAAGCAACTTACTGAATATGGCCCAGTTTAGCCATATTTTACCGTTAATACCGAATTTCCTTAATAAATCGTCATATTTTACATAGTTACAGCCATTTTATATGGTCGTCCTGTAATGAAAATAAGGCGGTTTACCCAATTTAGGCTTATATATTCTCATAAAAAAGAAGCGGCCGCGCCCGGAATATCGGGCCTAAAGCCGTCTAAATATGCATTTTTTTCTCGGTTTCAAAAGGCGAAACATGCCTTTTTCTTTGTAATACTTGCGGTTGCCCTTATCTTTCCTGTCCCAAAGACCGTTTTCGCTTTTTCTATCTTTGACGCTCTTTTTGGCAAAAAGCCCGTAAAACAAGAACAAAACTCTCAAACAGTCGCGCTTCTCAAGGCAAATTTAAGCCCTGATCTGGTGGCGCGCGGCGGCGGAGACATTACCATCGTCGACGACATGGCGCTTCTTGCAGAAACCGGGCCGCTCGGCACCATCGCAGATGTCGGAGAAACACCTCAAAATGGGCAAATTTTTAAGTATGTGGTGCGTGAAGAGGACAGTTTATTGAGTATTTCCAAGATGTTCGACGGTGTTTCAGTGAACACCATCCGCTGGGCCAATAACCTGACAACCTCAACCGTTATAAGGCCCGGGCAGATTTTAATAATTTTCCCTATTGATAGCATCCAGCACACGGTGGCTAAGAACGAGACGTTTGAGGGGATTGTCAAGAGATACGGGGGCGACATCAACGAAACCCTGGCTTTCAACGGATGGCCTCCCGGTTATAAGCCGGAGGTTGGAACGATTGTGGTTGTTCCGAATGGGGAAGGCGAACCATTATCCTCTTCAGGGGACAGGGTTGTCCGCGGCTCGGGCGGCCTGTTTGAGGATTATTATGGTGTCTATTATCTTCGTCCGGTTATAGGCGGTTATATCTCACAAGGATTTCACGGCTACAACAACAGCGGTATTGATTTGGCGGTCGCGCTGGGAACGCCGATTCTCGCAACGGACAATGGATATGTCATAGTAAGGAGGTGCGGCGGGTGGAATGGCGGTTATGGCTGTTATGTGGTCATTCAACACAGCAATAAAAAAACGCAAGCTTTGTACGCGCACATGAGCCAAAGTATCGTTGATGTCGGCCAGTACCTGGTGCGCGGCCAAGTTCTCGGCTATGCGGGCTCTACCGGCCGCTCCACCGGCTCGCATCTCCACTTTGAGTTGAGAAAGTGAGATGAAAGAGAAACACGTTTTAATTAACTTACAACCAACAACTGACAACTAACAATAAACAAAAAACCGCCACTGGCGGTTTTTTGTTTCAAAGATGATTGATTACCTTGTTGAAAGTAGATGGTTGTTAGTTATCAGTTTTCGGTCGGTACTGCAACGCTTCAAGGATGTCTCCTGTTTCTATTTCATCATGCGAGGCCAAGTCGGCTATGGTGCGAGCCAGTTTAATTGTCTTGTGATAGCCCCGGGCCGATAGCTTCAAGCGAGAAGCGGCCTCTTCCAATATTTTTTTAACCGAAGGGGCAAGTTCTATTATGGTCACTAAGTCGCGGAGATTCATCTCGCTGTTGGTTCCGATTTTTCGGCCGGCCCGGGCGAACCGCTCTCTTCCCCTTTCTCGCGCCCGAAAAACTTTATTTTTGATTTCTTTATTAGTCAGGCCTTGAGGTTTGGTGTCGCTTAACTTCCCGTAGTCTACGCTCTCAACCGAGAGCCACATATCAATCCGGTCAACAATCGGTCCGGAGAGCTTGCGTTTGTATTTGGACATATCAATCGGCCGGCAGACACAGCGCTTAATGTTGGTGCCGTAAAATCCGCAGGGGCATGGATTCATGGCCGCAATCAAGATGAACCGCGCCGGAAAGGTGGCGCTTCCTTTTGAGCGGGATACTTGGATGTGCCCGTCTTCAAGTGGCTGGCGGAGCGATTCAATGACCCGCTTATCAAACTCGGGAAATTCGTCAAGAAATAGCACTCCTTTGTGGGCCAGGGTGACTTCTCCGGGATGCGGGATACTGCCGCCGCCGACGAGCGATACATAAGAAGAGGTGTGATGAGGGGCTCGAAAGGGAGGATTGGTTACTAGGTCATCTTCTAAAATACCCGCCACCGAATGAATACTGGTAACCTCAAACACGTCTTCTCTCTCAAGCGTCGGCAAGATTCCGGAAAAGGCCCGGGCCAGAAGAGTTTTGCCGGTACCAGGCGGACCCTGCATTCCCACATTGTGGCCGCCCGCGGCCGCTATCATAAGCCCATGCTTGGCGAATTCCTGCCCCCGGATGTCTGAAAAATCTACAAGCCCCGGTTCCTCGGAGCTTTTTATTGTTGTATTGGGTTGCGGCGAAAGTTTGTCTTTTTCATTGGTGCTTACCAGATGGAGAATAGTTTCCTTTAAATTCTTGACCCCATAAACGGAAATGCCGGAAACGAGTGCCGCCTCTTTGGCGTTTTCTTCCGGCAGATAGATTTCCTTAAATCCGGCGCGGGCTGCGGCTCTGGCAATTGGCAGAGCCCCGCGAATGGAACGGATTTTCCCCGAAAGAGCGAGTTCTCCGAGAAAAAGTTTTTCTTCCGGATTGAATTTAATATCGCCTGTCGCCAAAAGGTATGAGAGAGCCATAGGCAGGTCAAAATATGAGCCCCCTTTTTTTATGTCAGCCGGCGAGAGCGAGATGACTACTTTTTGGTTTTTATTTTTAGGCGACTTGAAACCGGAGTTTTTAATGGCCGCGCTTACCCTGTCGCGGGACTCTTCCACCGCTTTGTCGGGAAGTCCCACCACCGAGAATTGATACAGGCCTTTGCCTATGTCCGTTTCCACCGTAATAATCGTGCCCGAGAGGAGGGTTACTTGGGCGGAGTAAGTTTTTGCCAGAGCCATGCGGAGTAAATTTAAAATTTAAAACTAAAAGTTAAAAAGATTAATTCGGTTTTTTGAATTTTACGTTTTTAATTTTTAATTTACTGCATATGCTTAATGCAGGTGCGGGCGCTTGGATTGGCGTTAAGTCGGGCCGGTTCAATCGGCTCCCCGCCTGTCTCGCAAACGCCATAAGCGCCAGAAGAGATTTTTTTGAGAGCGTCTTCCACGTCTTTCAATCTCGTTTCAATCACCCCCTCCGTTCCAAATTTTTCTTCAAAATCTTCCACCTTGTCAGCCACCTCGTTCTTGTCGGCGTCCGGAATATTGAGGTCAGACGGAACCGCTTCCCAGTCCCCCGGATTGTCAGGATTTATTCTGCCGAGCGAGCGGAGCTCGCTCAAAAGAAGGGTTTTTTCTTTTTCTAATTTATTTTTTTGCTCATTTGTTATCATATGTGCGTATCATAACACGCAAGCTCAATGTTGCCAGCATTTACTGGGTAATTTTCTTTGGAGCGTTTAGGCGATTCACCACCTCAGAGAGAGTGTCTTCTCCTGTAGCGATTATTATTGTTTCTTTATTTGGTATAGCGTAAATAAGTATTATTTTCCCCTTGTTATCTATTAGCTTGCGGACGTCTATGTTTTTTAGAGTTCCGTCGCTAAACTGTTTGTCTATAAGATAACGGTTCTCGTCATTAAACCTGACACCGAAGATGGGGAGAATATCGGAAACCATATTCCCTTCCCATTTTAACAGTCCCAAAAAAGCGTTCTCATAAAAATCTGTTTTAAGCACAATGAACGGTTGATTGCCATTGAAGACGTGTATGCCAAACATAAAATTATCGCCAAGCGAGCGCAAAAGCACCGGCGGGATGCGCCCCCCTAAAAGTGAAAAAAAACGCTCGGTGGAGATTTTCTGTTTTGCCCCCGCGACCGTTTCCGTAAAATAAAGATTAAGCACCGTATCCAGACGCAGGTTTGTTGAGGCAAGTTCTAAGACAACGGTTTTTATGAGTTTTATCTGCGAGAATCCGTCCACGGAGATTTCTTTATTGCTCTCGGCGGTGATGAGTGAATTTATTTTTATGGTCCCGATAGTTTCGTCTTTTCCGTTGCTATTGATAAAAAAATAACCGATAAAAGCCATACCCCCTGCGATGGCCAGAGCCGAGAAAAAAATAAGCAGCATTTTTTTTCGCGGGGTATCTTCCACTTTCTCTACATTGTTTTCCCGCTCACGCTGCTCTCTAACGGCAATGCCGATAACCGAACCCTTTTTCTCTTTCATAACCCTGGCCAGGTCTCTTTCGAAAGTCCGTACCGCGCGAAACATATTTGGCTTTGGCTGTAAAGAAGAAGCCTGGTTGGGATTTTCTTTCAGGTTTTCTTTTTTTTCGTCACCGGGAATATCAAGTTTTTTTTCTTGTTTGCTTGTCCCGTTAGAAGTTGGCTCCATAAATATATTTTACACGCGAAGAAGCCGGCAGGCGAATTCGCTCCCATATTATATTAGAAATGTTCACTCTCGGCGAACTTCTAATGGAAGGCATTATAGGTGCAGGGCTTGCCCTGCGTTTAATACCCTTTATTTAGAGTTGGAGGGGGGCTTCTTTTTCATCAGTTGTTCCCTCTTTTTGTTTAATGAAGTTCGGGTCGGCTTCTTTAATAGAGAGACTGATGCGGCCCCGCTCATCAATATATTTGATTATGACCGGCACACGCGCGCCGACCGAAAGCACGTCCGTCACTTTTTCAATCCGAAACGGCGCAAGTTCTGAAATGTGGGCCAGTCCCTCCGCGCCAGGGGCGATTTCCACAAATGCTCCGAAATCCACGATTCGCGTAACCGTTCCCAGGAAACGCTCCCCCTTTTTGTATTCGCGAGTGAGACTTTCTATTTTTGAGAGAGCCATTTCGGCCGAGCCGTTTTTGCCCACAATGGTGAGCTTGCCGTCGTTTTCAATAGTTATTTCTTCCGCTCCGGCCTCGTCTTTTATGGCGTTTATTATTTTCCCGCCAGGTCCTATGACCGCGCCAATTTTTTCAGGATTTATATGGGAAACTAGCACCCGGGGCGCATGGGGCGAGAGTGACGAGCGAGGGGCGGAAATTGCCTTCTCAATGACGTCAATAATTTTAAGGCGCGCCACGCGCGCGGCAGAGAGCGCTTCGGTTAAAACTTTAAGCGGGATACTATCCACCTTAATATCCATCTGGACGACGGTAATTCCCTCTCTTGTGCCGGCAACTTTAAAATCCATGTCGCCGTGATGGTCTTCAGGTCCTTGGATGTCGGTGAGAATTTTGTATTCCTTTTTATTTTTATATATAAGCCCCATAGCGATGCCCGCCACAGGGCGGGTTATCGGCACGCCGCCGTCCATAAGAGCAAGACTTCCCGCGCAGACGGAGGCCATTGAAGTAGAGCCGTTTGAAGACATTGATTCTGAAACGAGACGGATTGTGTATGGAAATATATTTTGGTCAGGCAGTACCGCCGATAAGGCGCGCCCCGCAAGCGCGCCGTGTCCGATTTCCCGGCGGTTAGTGTTGCCGACGCGTCCTGTTTCGCCGGAAGAGAACGGCGGAAAATTATAGTGATGCATAAAATGTCTTTTTTCTTTTAGCCCCATGCTGTCAATGGTTTGGGCCGAGTCTGGGCCACCGAGTGTCAGTACCGAGAGGACGTGCGTCTCTCCGCGGTAAAAAATTCCCGAACCGTGAAGCATTGGCGCAAAACCGCCAGGCTTGGCGTAAAGATTTCGCAACTCGTCAAAACCGCGTCCGTCGGCGCGCCGGCTATCTTCCAGCGTTCCTTTGTGCAGAGCTTCATTGACCGCTTCTTCGTAGCGCGACAAAACAAGCTGTTTCGGTTCTTCCGAAATCTCTTGCGAAATAATTTTAGACCATTCATCCCCTAGGGCGTTTATGGTTCGCCATCCAGCTTCCCCGCTATAAATGGCCTCCGAAAGTTTTGGGTATATTTCTTTTTGGAAAAGCGATTCGGCTCCTTGGCTAAGGGCTGAGTATTCTATTGGGCGTTTTTTCTTTCCTGTTTCTAGAGCTATATTTTTTTGAAATTTCTGCAATATCTCAATTTCTAGAAGCGCCCTCCCGAGTGCCTCCGCTATTCCCCCCTCGTTTTCTTCTCTTGCCCCCGCTTCAATCATACTGATTGCGCCGTCTTTGCCCGCGACCACGAGATTAAGAGTTTCATTACTGATTCTCACGGCCGAAACGGGGCCATTCCACGGTATGTCTGAAACCAAAAGAGCGAGTGATGCGGCATTGATGGCAAGAATATCCGGGTCATCTGCCCCGAGCGAAAGCACGGTGATTATAATCTGCACCTCATTGCGCAAACGCTGGTCAAACAGCGGCCTTATGGTTCTGTCCACCATTCGTCCGGAGACGATGGCGGTGTCTGTGGGCCTGCCTTCCCGCCTGACAAATCGGCTGCCCAAAATTTGTCCCGAGGCGTAAAAACGCTCCTCGTAATCAACAATTAGCGGGAAGAAATCAATCCCCTCGCGTTTCTCCTTTGACATGACCGCGGTGGCCAGAACGATAGTATCCCCCATTTGGAGCATGGCCGAGCCGCTGGCCTGGCCGGCTAAATCAGAAAAAATAGCCGTCAGCATTTTCCCGCCAATTTCAAGACTAAACTTTTTTTCTTTCATACTTAATATTCGTGTGCGCCATTCGTTAAGCGTACCCACATTCGTGTGCGCTGTTAGTTAAGCGTATCTACATTATATATTAAATAGGCAATAAAAAATCCGCCCCGTGAGATAGGATTTATCTCACGGGGAGGACACGGGCGCCACGCCGTTCCCCCTTTTTGAATCTAGGAGGGTTCTTGCTCTACGGTAAATGACACGAACAGACCTATTTCTCCGCCTGGCGGAATCGTTATTCTTTTTTCTTTGTCATCAACGGCGCCCGGTTTCCCGACCCACGGTTCAACACAAAGATAATCTTCTTTTTCTCCGTTCTCTTTTTGCTTTGACCACACGACGAACGTATCAAATTCCGGCGAGCACTTGACGGTTACCTTTCCTGTTCCGGGAATTGTGAACCACACATCTTCTTCTGGAGGACGCGCTAAAATGAGAGCCCCCTCATCGGATGCCCACGTGCGCCCGGAGAGATCAAAGTTGGAAAGGTTTGATCTCATTTCCGATTGCTTTTCCGGGTCAACTTTGAAATACGGATGCAATCCCGGAGCGATGGGCATTTCGGCGACCCCGCTGTTTTTTATTTTGATGTCGTACGCGAGACTAGTTTCTCCCACCGATATTTTTACTTCATACGTGAAATTTAAACTATCGCCAAACTTTTCACGAAGCTCGGATAAAAGTTTTTCATCCCGAATATTTGCAGTATCTAAAGAAATGGTCACCGAATGTTCATCTCGGCTTTCCCATACCCACGGAACCTCCCGCAAGCCGCCATGTTGGCGAACGATTTTTTCTTTATCCGTTCCGCCAAATGGGAGAAGTACGGGCACACCGATTTTCGGCTTTTTCTCGTTTCTGAAAGCGTCCAGGTCAAAATATAAAATATCTTTTCCAGCAACAGAAAATTGAGTCACCATACCGCCTATCTCCGGCGATACGGAGACGGAAGTATCCCCATGCGTTATTTCAAGTTGTGTGGGACCGGCTTTTTCCGCTTCTTGCTTCCCTGCCGGGTCAATAGGATAAAAAAGTTTTTCGCTCATGGTTTTGAGATGCGCTTCGCGAGAATAAAATAAAAGAAAAAAATTATCTTTCTTTTCTTCCCCCCCGCGAGCTTATTAAATATTTCCGCGGGTCCTCGCACATATCAATAAAATCATCGGCTGATTCTTTTAGTTTAAGCGAAGATGATTTGCCGAAAGAAATCACCTCCACTTGAATGCCGGAAAGTTTTAAATGTTCCACAAGGGGAACAAAATCGCCATCGCCGGAGGCGATAACCACAGTGTCTAGTTTTGAGGCCATTTTAATTGCGTCAAGGGCTATGCCAACATCCCAGTCCGCCTTTTTGGCCCCGCCGTAAAAAATTTGAAGGTCCTTGGTCTTGGTTTCAATACCCAATTTGCCGAGGGCCTCAAAGAAACCTTCTTCCTCTCCGCTCTCGGTGGTGATGACATAGGCGATGGCGCGGACAAGCTGTCTGTCGGCGACCGCCTCTTTCATAACGGAGGCAAAATTAACCCGCGCCTTGTAAAGATTCTTGGCGCTGTGGTAAAGATTTTGAGTGTCAATAAAAATACCCACTCGTTGGTTGTTGTGTTTGATTGCGGTCATAAGAAATTAAAAACTTAAAATTAAAAATAAATAGGTCTAAAAATGCGCCCGATTGGTTTTAATCATTTAATTAAAATATATCTGATTTGTAGCCATTCGTATCGTTCGCATGAATTCTTATATTGGTATCTAACTTACTATTTCAAATTGAGTTTTTTGGAAAGGGCCTGGTAGCGGACCTTGTGCTTCCGTTCCAGAAATTTCATATGAGTGCGCCTGTCGGCCACCATTTGTATTAAGCCGCGCCTTGAGTGGTTGTCTTTCTTGTTTTTCTTCAAGTGGCTGGAAAGCTCCTCAATTCGCTTGGTCAGAATTGCCACCTGCACCTCTGGAGAACCGGTATCTTTCTCGTGAACCTGATGCCCCTTAATGATTTTCTCCTTTTTCTTTCCTTTAAGCATGGTTTTATATTCGTGTGCGCTATTCGTAAGCGTATCTACACATTATCACAAAAAATAAGCATTTGCAAGGTTTCGCTTGGGGGCGAACGCAGACTCACGCGGACCTGACGCGGAAGTACGCTGAATAAATACGAAATACGAACGGAAATACATAGGCCTAGCCTATGTATCGGGGTTGCTAGTTTTAATATTGTGCGACGTTGTATACTATAAATATGGTAAAAAAACTAAGCGAACTGAAGCGTGAATTTTTGGAACATCTGGAAATTGAACGAGGAAGGAGTCTGAAAACGATTGAAAATTACGATCGGTATTTGGACCGTTTTCTAGGTTATCTGAAAAAAGAAAATCCTGAAAATATTACCGACGACAATATCCGCGAGTTTCGCTTGTGGCTTAATCGCCAGCCCGCAGGCGACAGTACCTTAAAAAAGAAAACACAGAACTATTATCTGATTGCCCTGCGCAGTTTTCTGAAATATCTGCGCAAGCGCGGCGTGGAATCGTACGCGCCGGAAAAAATAGAACTTGCCAAAGTGTCCGAGCGAAGTCTTGATTTGATTGAATCTAAAGACCTGGAAAGATTATTAAAAGCCCCTGATGGCGACGGCTTAAAAAGTTTGCGCGACAAGGCCATACTTGAACTTCTTTTTTCCACCGGCCTGCGCGTTTCTGAACTCTGCTCGCTTTCTCGCGACCTGGATCTGCAAAAAGACGAATTCTCGGTGCGGGGCAAGGGCGAAAAAGTTAGGGTGGTTTTTCTGTCCGATTCCGCCAAAGAGGCCCTCAAAAAATATTTGGCTAAACGCGCCGATATAGATGACGCCCTTTTTATCCGACTTGGACGTCGGGTTTCCAAATTGGATAAACAAGATTCTTTACGTCTCACCCCTCGCTCAGTAGAACGAATCGTTGCCCGTTATGCCATAAAGGCCGGTATTTCAAAGAAAGTCACTCCGCATGTTTTAAGGCACCAATTTGCCACCGACCTTCTCCAAAATGGCGCGGATATCCGTTCCGTGCAAATAATGCTCGGCCACTCAAGCATTTCCACCACCCAAATTTACACCCACATAACCGACAAGGTGCTTAGAGAAGTCCATAGAAGATTTCACTCAAAGGGGAAATAAAGGTTTCCTGGTTCTGGAATATTAAATTTGGACTTTATAACAGGTACAATATTGGCTCACGGGTATTTTTCTGCTGAAAAATCCCGCGAGCCCGCCTCGCACCGTCGTGCTCCGGCCTTGCGAAGCTCCATGTATTCGCTTCTCACCTCGGCTCGGAAATATGAAAGATTACCTGCCCGCGTGTACGCGCAGGCGGGCTTCCATGTTTCTCTCTCCCTACGTCGCCAATATAACAGGTACAATATTGGCTCCTCGGCTCGGAAATATGAAAGATTACTTCCATGTTTCTCTCTCCCTACGTCGCC
>JBBTTL010000062.1:0-1004 GCA_038064275.1 Patescibacteria group bacterium
TTCACAAAAGCGTCTTTTGATTGCCACTTGTAATTAAAACCGTATTTTTTTGTAATCTTGGAGCCGTCCACGGCAATCGGGTATGAATACCCTTTCCAGCTGCCTTTTGATGTTGGAATACGACCCCGAGTCAAGTGCCACATCCAAAAGAAGGCCAAGCGAACCATCCATGGATGTACGGGAAGCGTTCTCTTACCAACGGCCTCCGCCATATCATTTCCAAAAACGACCCCGCCGGAAGGGGCGATGTTAAAAACTTCATATCTTTGTTTAAGAGGAGAAAACGCAAGAAGTGCTACGATGTCGGTAATGTCATCTTCGTGCACATACTGACGCAGCCATTTCGGGGTCACCGGCACCCAAGAAACCCAGAGTGAAATAAAATCATAAAGAAATGACCCTTGTTCTTTAAGCGCCCCGGAAAGAGCCGCTTGTAAACCAAAACGAATACGGGCATATCGGCCCCGCGGCCCTGTTATCGCGGCCGGTCGGATAATCGCTACTTCCGGTTTATTTTGATTATTGGCGATTTTTTCATAACGCTCCCTCAATAATTCCTCAACAACACGTTTTTCCTCGGCGTAAAGATACTGACTCTTGCGAAAAGCGTCTTTTTCGGTAAAAAAGTAATCAATTTTATTTTCCGGAAAAGCGCCATAGGACGAAACTGTGGAGAAATATATAAGTTTCTTGACAGATGGACTGGAAAAGGCAAAGTCAAATACTTTGTCGGAACCATCTACGTTCCATTGCCATTGCAAGCTCTTTCTTCCATACATTTCCCTAATCTGCCAAGCGGTATGAATTACGATATCGGGTTTCTCTGCACCGACTTTCTCCTGCCAATCGCCGTCCGAAGTGTTGGCCGTAATCCAAAAAATTTTTTTATTACCCATTAAAAGTTCCGGCATCGGTTCTTTGTCCAAACAAATAATTTCCGCCACATCCGACCGCGTTGAAAATTGCTCCGCCAGCATCGCTCCGACATAACCGGCCGCGCCAGT
>JBBTTL010000063.1:0-2569 GCA_038064275.1 Patescibacteria group bacterium
TTGCGGAAGTCGGACTTCCGCAAGCTTTACATAGGTCCGACCTATGTATATGTATACCTTAATCTACAAAACAAAAACCCCGCTTTTGGCGGGGGTTTTTGTTTTGAGACTTAGAATCTTCGCCTATTGTCGTTTCTGTCGCTTCCTCTTTCGCCTCGTGGCTCCAGTGGTCGGGCTTCATTCACTGTAATGTTGCGCCCTTCGAAGTCCTTGCCGTTGTACATTTCAATTGCGGCGTCCGCTTCATTGTCGTTAGACATTTCCACGAAACCGAATCCTTTTGAACGACCAGTCATCTTATCCATAATAACCACTGCTGATTCTACAGCTCCTGCCTGCGAGAATGCGCTTTTGAGCGAATCCGCGGTAGTGCTGTATGGCAAGCCGCCAACATATAACTTCTTAGCCATATACTACTTTACACTTAACTTAATAACCTCGTTCTTACTTACGCTGACAAGCGAAGAATCACGATTGGGATAGTATACACAAACCGAAATAAAAGTCAAGCATTTGTACAGAACTAGAGCAATATCGATTCAAGTATTGATAGATCAAAAAAAATGATAGTTGTCTATTCTAGTATTTTGCAAAATACTAGAATAGATTGTCAACGCATGCCGCAGAGGAACATTTACCCCCTAATTCCTAGGGCCTAATTACTAAAGCCTGCCCCTTACCCCTTCCTCCCCGCTCTGGCGCGGTCAATGTCGGTTAAGTACTGCTTTCTCAAGCGCACCGAATGCGGTGTAATTTCCAGATACTCATCTTCAGACATAACTTCAAGTCCGCGTTCAATAGTGAGAGTATATGGAGGCACAAGTGTAATGGCTTCATCAGAACCGGAAGCGCGGACGTTAGAAAGTTGTTTACCCTTGGTCGGATTCACGGACATTTCTTCGCCTTTTGATGTATTGCCGATAACCATTCCTTCATACACTTCAACGCCAGGAGCGACATAGAGAACCCCCCTGTCTTGCAAATTCCAAAGAGCAAATCCGAGGGCTTTGCCGGAAGCCATGGAAATCATAGATCCGGTGTCGCGTTTTTTAATCTCCCCAGCGTACTGTCTGAATTCCACAAAACGACTTGAAAGTATTCCTTCCCCCCTGGTGTCCACCATAAATTGACTGCGATAACCCAAAAGTCCGCGTGTGGGAATTTCAAAAATAATCCTGACATTTCCATGGTGCTCTTTCATGTCTTTCATGATGGCGCGGCGTTTGCCCAATTTTTCAATTACCGTACCTGAAAATTCTTGCGGCACATCAATAATAAGTTCTTCGTATGGCTCAAGTTTTTGACCATTTTCCTCTTTTATAATCGCCTCCGGTTGCGAAACTTGAAGTTCATACCCCTCGCGGCGCATGTTCTCAAGCAAAATTGCCACATGAAGTTCGCCTCGCCCATAAACTTTAAAACGATCAAGGTTAAAATCTACCTTAAGCCCTACGTTAACTTCAAGTTCTCTCTCAAGTCTCGCGCGTATTTGGCGAGATGTTACAAACTTGCCTTCTCGTCCCGCGAACGGAGAATCGTTCACTAGGAATTGCAAAGAAATGGTCGGCTCATCAATTGAAATAGCCGCAAGCGGAGTCGTCTCGGTATTATCTGTAACTGTCTCGCCGATATAAATGTCCGGAAGTCCGGCGAGCATAACAATGTCTCCGGCTGTGGCTTCACTTACCTCTTTTCTTGTAATTCCCTCGAAGGTGAAAAGTTTTGTAATTTTACCAACTTGGATTATCCCGGAAACATTTTTCCTCCATACTTGAGAACCATTTTTTATTTTCCCGCTATATACGCGGGCAATGGCCAGACGGCCGAGAAAGTTATCATAGGCCAAATTGAATACTTGAAGGGCAAGCGGGGCATCTATATTATTTTCCGCTTCCGGCACCGCCTCCAATATAAGATCAAGGAGCGGGGTTAAATCTTTTGACTCGTCGGTTAAATTTTTCTTGGCTATGCCTTCTCGTCCTATTGTAAATATCGTTTTAAAATCAAGCTGAACCTCGCTCGCTCCTAACTCCAGAAAAAGTTCAAGTACTTCGTCATGCACTTCGTTCGGCCGAGCCGCCGGCTTGTCAATTTTATTTATAACCACAATCGGCTTCAACCCCAGTTCAAGCGACTTCTTGAGTACAAAACGGGTTTGCGGCATCGGACCTTCCTGCGCGTCCACCACAAGCAAAACATCGTCAATGGCGCGTAGCACTCGTTCTACTTCCGAACCGAAATCGGCGTGACCGGGCGTATCCACTATATTAATTTTGGTGTTCTTATAAAAAATTGATGTATTTTTTGCGTAAATGGTAATGCCGCGCTCAAGCTCAAGCGCGTTTGAGTCCATTGAAACGCCCTCTTCTACTGCGCCGGTCTGGCGCATCAAGGCATCGGTCAAGGTTGTCTTGCCGTGGTCCACGTGGGCTATGATGGCTATATTTCTTATACTACTCATGATTGTGGTCAACGCTTGCCCCGTAGCCAGCGCGAAACGCTGTGGTACTGGGGTGGGCGATAATAGCAATGTTGCGAATTGATGACATGAAAACAAAAATAGCTGCGC
>JBBTTL010000063.1:2669-6393 GCA_038064275.1 Patescibacteria group bacterium
TTCCGGCTTCTTTTGCGATTCCTTGACCTTAAGTTTCCCTCCTTTTTTGCCGGTAGAAATGCCCGCGAATTTTGTCTTTACTTTTTTAATTGCTTGTTCTTGGTTAATATTGCCCGTTACAACCACAATAGTAGACGATGCCACGTAATGTTTGTCGCGGTAGGCCGCGAAATCGTCGCGGGAAAGACTTCTGGTAATTTCTTTAGTTCCTGCCACATTCCACCCCGCCGGCTGGTCACCATAGAGCAACCTCCCGAACAAATCATGCACGTGACGGCTTGGTGTATCCTCAAACATGTTTATTTCGTCGGCAATCACACCCTTTTCTTTTTCCACTTCGCGCGAATCAAATACCGGGTAGAGATATATGTCAGAAACTACGTCAAGAACGGTGTTGAAATGTTTTTTCTCGGCCTTGGCGTAATATCCCGTGTATTCGTGCGATGTGAAGGCGTTATATTTTGACCCAATACCGTCAAGTTCTTTGGCGATGTCAAGCGCGGTCGGGCGTTTCTTCGTTCCCTTAAAACACATGTGCTCCAAGAAGTGGGAAATTCCGTTGATGTTTTTTGTTTCGTATTTTGAACCGGTCTGTACCAAGACAAGCACCGTCACGGTGGGAGTATCCATCGAAATGGTTATTATACGCAAACCGTTATCGAGTTTTGTCTTCTTGATTCTCATTTCTATCTTTTTTTAATAAGTTAATAAGTACTAACCCCTAATAAGTTTTATTGTGAGTAAAATTGTGACAATTGCCATTATACACAAAATAATCAGGATGTTGGTCTTTTTATTTATCTTATACAAAACATGTCTACCTAATAAAGTGGCCAGCAGTATAACCGGGAATAAGTATAAAAGAGGCATTAAGTCCGGTATAGATATTTGTTTAGTGTAAAGACGAACAAGGGTTGCAATCAAGAAATTGGCCGAACCTACAACAGCAGTCGTGCCGTGTACTTGCGGCAAGGTAAGCCCTTCGGAATAGAGAAAATTATTTCTTAAATCACTACCTGACAAGCCAGTGCCTTGCAAAAACCCCGACAAAAGACCCGTGACCGATGTGGCAAATCTATATTGCGGTTTATCAATGCGCTCCTTAAAATAGTGCTTTATAGTCTTGTATAAAAAGTACAGTGTAAAAAGTAAAATTATAAAAAGAAGAAATCTTGAATTTATCTGAATTAACGATAGCGATCCAAGGGTTGCGCCGAGAATTGATATTGGTAAAAACTTTCTTACATACTTAAATTGAATTTCTTTGCGAAAAAGATATATTCTTATAATTCCACCTAGTAAAACTAAAAACGAAAACAGTGCGATAACTCGATGCGGTTCAACCCATATTGATAAAAGGGGTGTTATCGTAGTGGAACCAGAAAAGGGAACTAATATATTTAAAAAAGTAGAAAACGCGAGGATAAGATAAATAACGGGATTGATTTCCATTTTATTGTGATTAGCAAAAAAACTGTTATTTCTCTAGAAAATTAAGTGCGCAGGAATTTATACAGTGGCGCTTGCCCGTCTCTGTGGGGCCATCGTCAAATAAATGCCCCAAATGCGCGCCACAGCGTGAGCATAGCACTTCTGTGCGATTCATGCCTAATGAAGTATCGGGGTTCAGTTCTAGGGCACCGGAAATTTCTTTATCAAAACTTGGCCAACCGGTCCCGGAATCAAATTTGGCGTCCGATGAAAAAAGTTTTGAGAAATGATTTATCCGAGCTTCGACAAACTCTTTTGTATAATTCCATTCTTTTCCTGAATGGGTGTGTGTGTTCCTTCTTCAAATAGAAACTCTATGTTGTGTGTTGCAATCTTCATATATATTTTATGAGATCATCAATTTTTAGAAAACTTAAAAAGCTGGCAACATTCTTCTCTCATAAAATTTTCAACAAGTTTTATTTTTGGGTCACCTTTTGCAACAATATCTCTTGAGGAAATATCAAACTGTCGCCATGTAAATTTCTCATTTTGTAAATTTTTTGCAAAATCTGTAGCATCTTCTTTTGTAGCGCCATAGACTACTCCTTCCATTTTTGCCCAAATAGCTGCGGCAGTACACATTGGACATGGTTCTAGAGTAGTGTAAAGCCAGCAGTTCGGAAGATACCTGTTTTGCAACTTAGTGCAAGCAGATCGAATCGCATTTATTTCAGCATGACATGTCGGATCGTTATTTTCGTGGAGCGTAGTATGCCCAGTGGCAATAATTTTTCCATCTCCATCAACAATAACTGAACCGAGGGCATATTGACCCGATTGAGCGGAATTTTTGGCTTCTTCAATTGCCTTTCTCATAAATTCTTCTTGTGGGTTATTTTGCATAACTATTTTACTATTTTCAATAAATCATCATGAATGACACCATTTGATGCAACGATATTGTCTTTTGATAAATCAAACTTATCACCATTCCAATCAGTTACTCTCCCACCAGCTTCTTCAACTAACAGATACTGACAATAATCCCAAACATTGGAATTCTTCGAAATGAAGCCGTCATATCTATCACATGCCACGCCAGCAATTTCATGATGACAGCACATCTCATTCTTTACTTGAAAAGCCGTCTCAATAATCTTGAAAACAATTTCCTTTTCCTTTTTTTTATCTGGCACTGTTCTGATTTGAATGTCTGCCAGTTCAATAGTTCTTTTAGAAACTTCTAGTTTTTTGTTATTCAAATAAGCACCCCGACCTTTTATTGCCCAAAATAACTCTTGCGAAATTGGATTGTAGGTTACACAAAGCAAAGTCTCATTATCTTTTACCAAACCGATCCCGATATAAAATATTGGAATGCTCCTCACAAAGTTTCTTGTGCCATCAATCGGATCAATTACAAAAGAATATTCAGACGTTTTTGAGATTTCATCTGCTTCTTCACTAACGATTGATATGTCAGGGTATTTCTTTTCTAAATACTGCAATATTTTATTATTGGTCTCCGTATCATATTTAGTAAGCATGTCATTCGCATCTCTCTTGTGCGAGAATTCTTTAGAGCCATTTTCAAAACCATCCTTTAGACTTACCCCGATGCCCTTCAATAAAACTCCAAGATCATTTTTTATTGATTCAAGGTTTAACAACGAATATTCTTCCATATCTTTATTTTAACAGTTTATCACTCGAAACCCCAAGTGCTTGGGCAATTTTCTCAATGGTGGCAAGCGTGGGATTTCCTTTGCCCGCTTCAATGTTGCTCATTTGAGCGCGGTCAAAGCCGAGAGCTCTGCAAATGTCGCCTTGCGACATTTTCTTCTGTTCGCGTATGCGCTTTATATTTTTCCCTAATTTTATTGACGATGTTTTTATATCCACGGTTTGTATTCTATCAGTTTGTTGTATCGTATATCAATAATGTGATATATTACAATAGGTTTGATGTTTGATAGCGGCGAAGCAAACCAAAAATTTCTTTTGCCCTTACCTGCCTACCCTGCCTGCCAGTAGGCAGGGTAGGCAGGCGCGGAACCCGCACGCTTCGCGACTTCCTTGTATGTAAGCGTTTCCCCGCACGGAATTTTCGCGACAATCGCAAATACTTTTTTCTGGAAGGGGGTCATGGGGGTTTTGGGAAAGCGAATCATGTGGACTAGTGGTGATTTTACGGCTTGTCGTATGTAAAATGGACGTGATAGACGTAAGAAAACGGATATATTCCTAAATTCTCTTTTGATACCAATTCAAATCCTTTTTCAAGAAATAT
>JBBTTL010000064.1:0-2555 GCA_038064275.1 Patescibacteria group bacterium
CCCACTAAATACGTGCCGATGTAGTTCAATGGTAGAACGAGGGACTCATAAGCCCTAGACAAAGGTCCGATTCCTTTCATCGGCAAAGAAAGCACATTTAGTGGGCGGGCAAGTAAGCCTTAGACGATGGTCCGATTCCATCCATCGGCACACAGATTATAAAATGGAGTAAATTTGATAGATTGTTAAAATTGCGGTCGTAGCTTAGCTGGTTAAAGCGCTACCCTGTCACGGTAGAGATCGTGGGTTCAAATCCCATCGGCCGCGCAAAACAAACCCCGAGAGGGGTTTTTGTTTTGCTCGGCCGAAGCAGGCAAACTGCTTTGCCTGCGTTGGGATTTGAAGGGCGGAGCGATGTTTTGCCAGCAGGCAAAACCGCGAGCCGGGGTAGCGAAATTTTCGAGCGACGGCGAGAAAATATTTGTGACCAAATCCCATCGGCCGCGCAAAATAAAACCCCGAAAGGGGTTTTTACCGTTTTACCAGCCGGCGCCGGCCGTCGTTTTTTGATTACTTGTTGCCGCTTTTTTGTTGCGCCGCCGTATGCGGTCTAGTACACTATATATATAATCTTCTTTTTTCATGCTCTCGCCAATCACTGACGTCATCGTTTCTGTCTTGCAACCCGTCTGGGGATACTTTCTCGTATTTTGGGGCGAGACCTGGTGGTTTTTTCTTCTCATCATACTTTTGCCGGTTGCGCGCTCCACATGGATTTATTGGCGCCAGATTATATATCAGCACAATATGAAATACGCAATACTGGAGATGCGTATTCCGCGCGAAGTCACAAAAAATCCGCGGGCCATGGAGCAAGTGCTCCGCGCGTTTCATTCCATGCGCAATGCGGCCCGCAACATTCGCGAGGTCTATTGGGACGGTGAAGTAACGAACTGGGTTTCGCTTGAAATCGTCGGACGCGGCGGCGAAGTCCACCTTTATGTTCGCTGTCTGAAATCGCGCCGCCCGCTTGTGGAGGCGGCGTTTTTTTCATCGTATCAGGACGTGGAATTGGTGGAGGTGCCCGATTATGCGGAAATGTTGCCGAAATCGGCCGAAGAATTGTGGGACAGGGGGCTTGATTTCTTCGGGGGCGAACTGGAACTGGTAAAACCGGATATGTATCCGCTTCGGACGTATCTGGAATTTGAAGTGCCGGACGAGGACATCCAGCTTATTGACCCGATATCAAACGCCCTGGAGATTTTGGGAAAATTGACCAAGGATGAATTTGTGGCCATACAGATAAATATCGCCCCGGCAGATTATAGCTGGGCGAAAGAATGGGAAGACGAACTGGCAAAATTGCGCAAGATAGGAACGAAGGCGGCAATGGAAGAGGAGGGTGGCTCTCTTACTACGCGTACGCCCGGGCAAACCAGGATTTTAAAGGCGGTGGAAGAAAAGTTGGGGCGCCAAGCGTTTAATACGATGGGGAGAATCGTGTATGTCTGTCCGAAGGCGGTATATTCCGATACGGTGCCTCGCCGCGGTCTTATCGGGGCGCTCAATCAATACGCAACGGCGGACATGAACGCGTTTAAGTGGAATTTTCCCGCGGGCACCAGAACGCAGCTTTGGGATTGGCCGTATATATTTCCGAAATTACGCGGAAAACTTCGCAAGAAAAGATATTGGCACTGGTTCATTCATCGTGAAATGCCGGAAGAACAATGGACGGGGAAATTATTGAGCTCCCATCCGCTGAACTGGAACTTCTATTCAAAGACCATGCATCTTGATATCGCGGAAATGGCCACAATTTTTCATCCGCCGACGCATGTAGTGCTGACGGCTCCGCATATTCACCGCGTGGAAAGCAAGAAGGCGGGAGCGCCATCGGGGCTTCCCATTTTTGGAGATGAAACGGCAATAGACAAATTTACATAATTATGGCTGACAAAAAAGGCAAAGATAAAAATAGGGGCAAAGGGAAAGGAAGGAGCGCCGGCGGTGGCGAAGGAGGCGGTTTTAACGATTCTGTGTTTCTCGTGCTCGTATTTATCGGGTTTATTGTGATTCCGCTTTTTCCCCTGTTTGTATTGTTCTGGCAAAATACAACGGCGACATTTCTTGAAATCTGGCGCGGTTCGGTGCGCCCGATCGTTATGACATTAGACGCGATTATCGTAGGTTTTATGGCATTTACGCTCTTGGAAATTTGGCAAATCCAGCCGCACGTGCGCTTGCGCCGGATGCACGCGCCAAAAGAAGACCACGCGAAAAAACACGCGCCTATGTTTACCTTGAAGTGGGCAAAAATCAGCGCGCGTATGCAGGAAGATACCCCCGACCATTTCCGGCTTGCCATCATTGAGGCCGACGCCCTTGTGGACGAATTCTTGCGTTATGTGGGTTACGAAGGCGAACACATGGCGGACCGGCTTTCCAAACTAAGTGCGGGGTATATTAAAAGCCTGAATGGCGTCTGGAATGCGCATCGCTTGCGCAACAGCATTGTTCATACGCCGGGTGCCGTTATTTCAAGCGCCGAAGCGGAGCGCGCCATTGCCGCGTATGAGACATTTTTGAAAGAAATGGGAGGGATAGAGTAG
>JBBTTL010000065.1:0-1037 GCA_038064275.1 Patescibacteria group bacterium
AATGCCCATCCGAAAAACAACAGAAAAAGTTGATATCAATAAGCGGCGGATTATAAACGGCGCAGACGCCGACGTCATTCAGCTTTATCCGATGAAGCATACTTTCGCCTGGGACGCCTACAATGCCGCTAACGCCAACCACTGGTTGCCCACCGAAATCGGCATGCAGAGGGATGTTGAACAATGGCGCTCCCAAACTGTTTTAAACGATGACGAGCGAAAGGCCCTGAAAGTGGTGCTCGGTTTTTTCACCACCGCCGACTCCATCGCCGCCAATAATGTGGCCTTGGCTTTCTATAAGCACATCACCTCGCCGGAGTGCCGGCTTTATATTTTGCGCCAAGCATACGAAGAAGCCATCCACACTCATTCCTATCAGTATATTGTTGAAAGTTTGGGGCTTGATGAGGGAGAAATTTTCAATATGTACCGAGAGGTGGAATCCATCTACAACAAAGACCAGTTCATACTTTCTTTCAATGAAGGAATCTTTGATTCCAATTTTAAGACCGGCACATTTGAGAACGACCAGAAATTTTTGGAAAACATAGTTGTCTTTTCGGTTATTATGGAGGGAATTTTCTTTTACAGCGCCTTTGCGGTAATGTTCGGTTTTCAGCGCCAGAACAAAATGACAGGAAGCGCCGAGCAAATCCAGTACATTATGCGCGATGAATCTATGCACCTTAACTTCGGCATTAATTTGATAAATACAATCAAAGAAGAACAGCCCGAACTTTGGACGACGGAATTTCAGAACAGGATGATAGAACTGGTTAAAAAGGCGGTGGTGCTTGAGTATACTTTCGCTCAAGAAGTTTTTCCCAAAGGAATTTTCGGCATGAACGCCGAAGGATTCAAGAAATACATTGAACATATTGCCGACAGACGCCTCTCTCGCATCGGGCTTCCCGCGCAATACAACACCCCCAATCCGTTTCCGTGGATGTCTGAAGCCATTGACCTCAATAAAGAAAAAAACTTTTTTGAAACGCGCGTGACGGAATATAAAACCGGAGGAACGCTGGATTGGTAAA
>JBBTTL010000066.1:0-1168 GCA_038064275.1 Patescibacteria group bacterium
TTATTTAATATCTTTTATCAAAATTAGAAACCCTTTGCAATACCAAAAAACACCGGGCTGTGGATAAGTCCTTTTAATTCATTTTCCTCCCCCGCGGGCGAAATATGTAAGTCCTATGGCGATAGCGTCCAGCTCGTCGTCAGAAACCGTTTTGTGGGCCAAGACAATGAGTTTTCGCACCATACGCATCATTTGGGTCTTGTCGGCCTTGCCGTAACTTGTGATAGCCACTTTTATCTCAAGCGGGGTGAATTCGGCGATAGAGAGCCCCGAGCGGATGGCTTCGTAGATTATTACCCCGCGCGCCTCCGCCACTCGCATGGCCGTTTTTTGGTTAGTGGTAAAAAAAAGAGTTTCTATGGCCAGGGCCTCCGGCTCAAACTGACTGATGACTTCCTTGACGCGGGCGCCCAACAAAGCTAAGCGTTCGGGGAACGGCAAAGAAGATTTTGTTTTGAAGCACTCGGAGTGAATAAGTTTTTCTTTGTGAGTTTTGCGATCGCGTTCAATTACCGCGATTCCAAGTCGTTCAAAACCGGGGTCAATGGCAAGTATTCGCATTTTTTTCTATAGACTTATAGACTAATGACTATAAACTAATTATACCGCATTGGCATAAACATTCTGGACATCATCCATTTCTTCCAATGCTTCAATCAAGCCGCGCAGTTTTGCGCCGTCTTCGTTAGAAAGCGGAACCGTAACTTTTGCTTCCCAACCGTTTTCGTTTTTCACAAATGCCCAAGTTGCCGCGCCGACCGCGGCCAAAGTTACCTCATGCAAAGAGAGTAAATGTTTTATCTCTTGCGAGGAGCGGTTTTTGCTGTCAGTCAACCCTTCTATGATAAGAGCCGAACCGCCCGGGCCGTATGCTTCGTAGAGAACTTCATAAAGTTCGCTCGCTTCGGCGCTTGTTCCTTTTTTAACCGCCCGGTCTATCGTATCTTTGGGCATATTTTCTTTCTTGGCTTTTTCAATAACCGCGCGGAGTCCCGCCGAAGCGATATTGCCCTTGGCGCGTTTTGATTCGGACGTGATGAGGCGCGAAAGTTTGGAAAAAACCTTACTGCGCTTAGCATCCTCGCTTCCCTTTTGTCTTTTGATTTGAGCCCATTTGGAATGGCCGGACATAAAAAGTAGTATAAAGTATTAAGTATTAAGTATAAAG
>JBBTTL010000067.1:0-1129 GCA_038064275.1 Patescibacteria group bacterium
TCGGGGTGCCGAGAATCGAACTCGGTCATCTTGCTCCCAAAGCAAGCGTACTACCGGTATACGACACCCCGAAAATCATTAAATGTATGATGAGGATTTTAGCATGAGCCCACGAAAACCCCTATTCTAAAAAACATTTTCGGTGAATCGGACCCTGGCTTCTTTTTTGTTTAAATCAAGAAAAACCGCGATAACGTCAAGCTGCCACTCCCGTTCCCCTTCTTTCTTTTCTGAAATATAACTTTGTATAGTTCTCTCTAAGCGTTTCAGTTTTTTTTCATGCACATTTTCTTCCGGCCTTTGTTCCATATTTTCAAAATACTTGACCGCCTTCACTTCAACAAAATGAATAATGCCGTCTTTTTTGGCCACAATATCAATCTCTCCCCATTTTTTACGATAGTTCTTGTCAACGACGGCAAACCCCTTGGTCTTAAGGAAATTAGCGGCAATATCTTCTCCTAAAGCGCCTATTATCTTGTTGTTTTTCTCTTCTGGTTGCATTTTTTAGGCCTCAAGATGTTTCACGTGAAACAATATCGGACATTCTACACGACATTTGAACAATACACCGGCTAGTCTCTTAAAAAACCATTATTTATCAACATATTTCATATAAATTAGCAGGATTTTTGTGTGCCAACTTATATATAAAAAGACGTCTTTTATGCACATATCAACAGGCTTATCCACAGTTTTGCTCTAAATTCCCTTTGTTTTTAACCCCTTAATCTTTAAATTTATTTTCTTTATTGTCTTTTATAAGGGACATTTGACCGGCTGGTGCGGGTAGGGAGAGGTAGGAGAATCGGGGTCAAGTTTCTAAATAAAATACTCGTCCTACGGACTCTATTTTATTAAGAACTTCCTCCCCGGACTCGCCGACAAGCACTTGCTTCGCTCGTCTTGTATACCGGCTCCGTCTTTCGATTCTCCCTACCCGCTACAAAAATATAATCAGTAAATATATACATATTTACTTCATTATTTTTGTGCGGGTAGGGAGAATCGAACTCCCGTCATCTGATTGGCAACCAGATGTTCTGCCACTGAACCATACCCGCGAAACTACAAAAAAAATTATATCATGGTTTATCCTTTTTTCTATTCCACCCGTTGGGTCATAACG
>JBBTTL010000068.1:0-1374 GCA_038064275.1 Patescibacteria group bacterium
TTAGAATTTTTTTAGATGAAAGACAGGGGCGCTTGAGTGTCCCTCGGGGTGATTTACGGTAGTGTGCACATTGTTTCCTCGTATTGTATACCAGGCCTCGGTTTGTTTTCCTTCCGGGTGGAATTCGGTGGTATAAATTTTTTTCCCTACCACTTTGTATTGCGGAAGAACGCTGTGTCCCTCGGGGTGGTGTTTGGTGTTGAAAATATGCTCTCCCCGCAATTCCATTTGCGGTTTTAGGGTGTCAGGACCTTTCCCATATTTAGAGTTGTAGAGTTTATAGAGTTCCATATGCGGGTAGTATAAAGTATTAAGTATTACGTATTAAGTATTTAAATAATTTTTATTTCCGTCATTTTCATTTATTCTTAATACTTTATACATAATACTTAATACTATTTATAATAATTTCTCCTGCCTGTCCGCCGGAAGCTCAAAACCCAAATGTTCGTACGCTTTCGGCGTGGCCAGGCGCCCCCGTGTGGTGCGTTCAAGAAGACCAAGTTGCAACAGATACGGTTCCACCACTTCTTCAATGGTGGCTTCTTCTTCACTGGTGGCGGCGGCAATCGTGCCCAAACCTACCGGCCCCCCGCCGAATTTTTCAATAATCGTTTTTAAAATGGCCCGGTCGGTTCCGGCAAGCCCGAGTTCGTCAATTTCAAGCAAGGAAAGAGCGTCTGACACGGTTTTTTTATCAAGCGGCCGCTTGTGTACTTGGGCGAAATCTCGACAGCGTTTCAATAAATAATTGGCCGTGCGCGGAGTAAAACGGGAGCGTTTGGCGATTTCTTCGGCCGCGCCCGCCCCAAGCTCCGCTTTCAAAATTCTGGCCGAACGATTTATAATTTGCTTAATTTCATCCTCGCTGTAATATTCAAGCCGAAAAGTTCCGCCGGAAAATCGCGAGCGCAGGGGCGAGGACAGAAGGGCGACTCGTGTTGTGGCGGCAAGCAAGGTGAACGGAGGCAGTTCAAGCTGGATGGTGCGAGCAGAAGGGCCCTTGCCGATGATGATGTCTAAAGAGCCAGACTCCATAGCTGGATAGAGTATTTCTTCAATTATTTTGTTTAGGCGGTGTATTTCGTCAATGAACAAAATATCACCCGGGGAGAGATTGGTAAGAATTGAGGCTAGGTCGCCCACTTTTTCCACCGCCGGGCCGGAGGTGCTTTTCATTTGGGCGCCGGTTTCGTGGGCGATGAGGTGGGCAAGGGTGGTCTTGCCCAAACCCGCCGGGCCGTAAAATAAAACGTGCTCGGGCGGATGTTTGCGCTCGCTGGCCGCCCTAAGAAGTATCCGCAGGTTTTCTTTGATGCTTCTCTGTCCGACATACTCGTCCCAGCGCGACGGGCGGAGGGTTTGGTCTAAAAA
>JBBTTL010000068.1:1474-3638 GCA_038064275.1 Patescibacteria group bacterium
TTGACATATTTGAAAGTTTATGATAGGGTGTTGGTAGAAAAATAATTTAATCGAGTGCTTTAATCTCTAAGCAATCAGACCGCGAGGTTTACCGGGCATAATGCATAGGACGCCTTGGCGTCTCGCCTTGCGCGGGAAGTGCGAGGGCCATCCTTCACATTATACTTAACTTTTAGTATTTATATTAAAAGGATTGTTTAGAGATTCAAGCGCTTGTTTCATCTTATAGTTTAACAGCTTACGGCCTTTTTTGAAAAAAGAGGAAAGTCACTAAGTTCACCGGGCTGAGTTTACTGACCCACCAGTATTTGTTTTAAGGAGACGGTCGCTTCCTTAAAACAAATACTGGTTTTCTTTATACCAGATACCAGTTTTCTTTTTTGGGCCTGTCTGCCGGCAGGCGTGTAAATCTGCCATTACACTTTGGCGCAATATTTAGACAATTTCCACCACTCTCCTTAATTCCTCAAGCGTAGTGATTCCTTTCAATACTTTCAAAATTCCATCTTCGGCCATGTCGGGAATTTGCTGGGGCAAGGCCACTTTTTTAATTTCTCTTTCGCTCGGGTTTTGGTTTATAACTTTTTCCACCGCTTCGTCCATAAGTATCGCCTCAAAGACGCCGATGCGCCCTTTGTATCCCGTATTGTTGCATTTGCCACAGCCGACATGAGCGAATATTTTAATATCTTTTTCAGCAAGAGAGATAAGTTCCGGAGCATTTCCTTCTGTTTTGGCGCGGTCAACTATTTTTTTAATAAGCCTCGCTTCCTCTTCCGTGGGGGAGGCTTCTTTTTTGCAAAACTGGCAGAGTTTGCGCACCAACCGTTGCGCCAGAGTGATGCTCAAGGCCGAACTTATGATTTTGGAATTAACCCCAAGGTCAATTAACCGCGGGATGGCTCCGGCGGCGTTGTTGGTGTGAAGCGTTGAAAAAACCAAGTGTCCGGTCAGGGCCGAATCAATGGCGATTTTGGCCGTTTCGGCATCGCGTATTTCGCCCACCATCATCACGTCCGGGTCTTGGCGAAGAGCGCTTCTCAACCCCTCCAAAAAAGTGTATCCTTTTTTTTCGTCAGTTTGCGTCTGGGTGATGCCCGTCAAGTGATATTCAATCGGGTCTTCAATGGTGATAATTTTCACCTCCGGACTGTAGACTTTTTTCATGAATGCGTAGAGGGTGGTTGTCTTACCGGAGCCGGTAGGGCCGGTAGTCAGTATAATGCCGTTTGGTTTGGCGATTTGCCGAGAGATTATCGTTTGTAGTTTCGGTTCAATGCCCAAGGCTTCAAACGGGACGGCGATGGTGTTCGGGTTTAAAATGCGAAGCACTATTGATTCCCCATAAGCTCCCGGCACAAACGAAACCCTGACTTCAATGTCAAAATCACGGAGCTTGATACTGAAGCGTCCGTCCTGGGCATTGTCTTTGATATTTAGCTTCAATTTCGCCAGAAGCTTTAATCGAGAATTTAACAGTTTGTAGGTGTCGTAATCAAAAAAAGTTACGTCTTCAAGCACGCCGTCTAAGCGAAAGCGAAGCCTCACTCGCTCGGCTTCAGGTTCCACATGCACATCGGAAGCGTCCGCGCCGATAGCTCCGCCTAAAATTATCTCAAGCATCCGCGAAATTTTGTGACCCTTGCTTTCTCTCAAAGTTTTGTCCACCGTTTCTTTTATTTCAATAACGCTTTTGATGGAAGCGGCCATTTCTTCAAGCTCTTCTTTTGAAATATCAAGTATGCCGGATTTTGTTTCTGAAGCGTAGGAAACTTCTTTGTAGCGGGACCAGGCCCTCTTTAAACTTCCATTGGAGGCCATGTAAAGGACGGGAATAAATTTTTTATTTTTAAGTTCCTCCAACATCAAGCTGACCCCATTTCGGTTTGGGGCCAGAAGGGCGGTGTATAGATTGCGTCCTACCAGCTTGAAACCGGCCATGCCCAATTTGCGTGCTTCCGTTTCGGGAATAAGTCTAAGGGCATCCGTCTCTATGGCCACAGTGGAGAGGTCAAGATAGGGGATGCCGTATTTTTGAGAAAGCGTTTGGACCAATTCCTCCTCTTCTTTTTTATAGAGTTCTTCCAGCCGCTTGTCGTCCTTGTCGTTTCCAAGTAAGGTCATACTGATTATTATAACTGGCAGCGAGGGAAAAACGAAGAAG
>JBBTTL010000069.1:0-3041 GCA_038064275.1 Patescibacteria group bacterium
ATGTAATTCATTGTCTCTTATCATAACGGACTATACAAAAACGACCAAGTATTCTATGCTGGAAGCATTATGGGATATGATAATTCCAATGAACGATTTTTGATAGAACAAACGGACCGCAGCCATGAAGGGGTGCATTCTACTATCCAAGGGGCTCATCCTGAAGCACAGAAAACTATTGGGGAAGCTGCGATAAATCCATCAGATTTTATCTATAGCCCTCGCTACAAAAAAGAAGATATTGAGCGTGATTTGGAGTTGGTAGAAAAACGCGAAAAGCAATTTGAACACGACGATTCGCAAAAGCCAGCGGAGGTTTTTGAGGCCATAATGCTTCATCAGGGAGAGCTTAGTAATTGGTTTGGGCAGCATGCCGAAACCATCAAAACCTCCCGTTATGACGACATCTTCAACGGCATTGACATTATTGTCGAATTTGAAAACACCACCGCCAAAGAGCTTTCGCACCTCGGCGTCGCAGTAGACGTTACTTTCGGCACGACCGGACTTCAAAAAAAGATAGAAAGAATTAAAAAAGAAATTGACAGGGGCGAGCTGGCGAGGGTGAAATATTTCTATTCCGAAAAAGAAGGTGTGCGTGAGCCGCGTGACGTCGCTCGCGTGGTAGTGGGTATTGAGCTTAATCAAGTGGTAGAACTTGCCGCACTATGGCTTCAACAGAAAAATTTTCAGTATAAAGAAATCAGAAGCAAAGCAAATCATGCGCTTGCCGCGCACCCCGCTTCCCGCGCCATGTTGGAAGAAATATCTTTGCAGCTTGAAAGATTTAAAGATTACGCCAATAAAAACAACAGGAAAGCCTTGTCCGATATTTATGAAAAAGACCTAGTTATTGTAAAAGCTATTCTTGCCGAAAAACAAAAAGCAGGAATAAGAATGGGGGAATTGAAAGATGATCGGGTGTATAACAGCATCAAGGAAACAGTTGAAAGACTCTTCCCTCTTTAAATTACAGAAGAAAGTGGTTTAATTTGCATTACAATATCCTTTCCTTTAAGATGTAGAAACTATGCAAGATAATTCGGAGAAATCGGCGGGAATTCCGCCACAAAATACTCCCGGCCAAAAACACTGGTTTCGGGAGGCCATTGAGCTCGTCTTGCTTGCCATACTCATTGTCGGGCCTATTCGTATTTTTATTATTAATCCGTTCGTGGTCAGCGGTTCTTCAATGGTGCCAACTTTCAAAAGTGGCGAGTACTTGGTTGTAGACAAGATTACTTACCGGTTTGAAAGCCCGAGGCGCGGAGATGTGATTATTTTCAGATATCCGAAAGATCCGTCAAAATTTTTTATCAAGCGTATAGTGGGACTGCCCAATGAATCGGTCGTACTAAATAACGGAGCCGTAACTATAGAAAAAGGCGGGAAAAAGTCTCTTGCCCTTGACGAGTCGTATATCAAAAACAAATCGTCGGAAAGCGTAACGTACATGCTTTCGGAGAATCAATATTTCGTCATGGGAGACAATCGCATCTCCAGTTCAGACTCGCGCGTCTGGGGTCCGCTTGATAGAGACCTTATTGTGGGACGCGCCCTCCTGCGACTTCTGCCGATAACCGAGGCCTCGGTCTTTCCGGGACGGCACACAAATGACGTTCAGTAAAAAAATAGTCAAACGGTTGGCAAAAGATGCGCCCTGCAGAAGATTCGCCCTAGCGAGAAAATAGACGACAAAAAATGAATAAAAAAGAAACCAACAAAAAAGAGCCGCCGCAGGCACCGAAAGGAATGCGCGACATAGAGGGCGACGAGTACTACAAGTACCAGGGGCTTTTTGAAAAGGCGCAAGAAGTTGCCATTTATTACGGATTTAGGCCCATTGAGCTTCCTATACTTGAAAAAGAAGAGGTGTTCACGGCGGGGGTTGGCGCGGGTACCGACATTGTTGATAAAGAAATGTACACGACGAAGACAAAGGGCGGCAACCATCTGGCAATGCGTCCGGAAGGCACGGCGGGAATTATGCGCGCTTACATAGAACACGGAATGCAGTCGCTTCCCCAGCCGGTCTCGCTTTATTACTACGGACCGTTTTTCCGCCACGATAATCCCCAGCGCGGGCGTTTCCGCGAATTTCGCCAATTTGGAGTTGAAATGCTGGGTACTTCAAAAAGCGTGGCGGACGCCATAATCATCCGCACCATTATCACTATTTTAGAAGAGAGCGGATTTAAAAATCCTTCTGTCAACATCAACAGTATCGGCGACAAAGAATGCCGCCCGCGTTATATCAAAGAACTTTCCTCCTACTATAGAAAATATTCAGACGGGCTGTGCTTGCACTGCAAAGAACGCCTGAAAGAAAACCCCTTGCGCCTTCTTGATTGCAGTAATCCGAAATGCGCCGTGCTTAAAGGGAGAGCCCCCGATTCAATCGCGTATCTGTGCGGCGAATGCAAAGCCCATTTTAAAGAAGTTCTTGAGTACCTGGAAGAAATGCATATACCGTACAACATTAATAAAACGCTGGTGCGCGGACTCAATTACTATACCCGAACCGTCTTTGAAATATTTGAAGAATCGCCTTGGATAAAGGAAGGAGAAGAGCAAAAAAACGGCGGAGAAAAAAAGGAGCCCCAAAAAGAAGTGGCCATGCCTTTGGCTCTCGCGGGCGGAGGACGCTACGATTATTTAGGCAGAACTTTGGGCGGGAAAAGAGATGTTCCGGCAGTCGGGGGTTCTATCGGCGTTGATCGCGTAGTGCTCTCGCCTCTCGGCAAACCACTCTCTCCTCGCATTATCAAAAGGCCGAAAATTTGCTTTATCCAACTGGGATTTGAAGCAAAGTTAAAAAGTCTGACAATCATTGAAATTTTGCGGAAAGCGAGAATTCCCATTACTCAGTCTCTCTCAAAAGACAGTCTGGCGGCCCAGCTTGGAACAGCCGAAAAACTGGAAGTCCCCTACTCTATAATTTTCGGGCAGAAGGAAGCCATGGACGGCACGGCTATAGTGCGCAACATGCAAACCCGCTCCCAAGACACGGTAGAAATCGGTAAATTGGCCGAGTATTTGAA
>JBBTTL010000069.1:3141-5005 GCA_038064275.1 Patescibacteria group bacterium
ATGTCTATAAACGTAGAAGTAAAAAAATCCGGCAATGAAAGCGCCGTTGCTCTTATCAGGCGCTTCCAAAAGCGCGTACAGGAGGCGGGCATACTGCCTCGCGTCCGCTCTTTGCGTTACAGCGACCGCCCCCTCTCAAAACTTAAACGGAAGCGTGGCAAGTTAAAAAATCTCGCTCGCCGCAAGGTGTATGAGCGACTAAAAAAGCTCGGTAAAATAACTATTGTAAAAAAGAGGCGCCATCGAAGATAAAACTGCGCCCTCTATGCCGCAGGCGCAGGCAGGCGAACAAGAATGACGAGAATATTTCCTAATTTAAGCATCACGAATACAACTAAGGGCAAGCTTCCAAGCTTGCCTTTTTTGGCCATGAAAGAAAGCGTTCTCGGGAAAGATTACGAGCTTTCGGTTGTCTTTGTCGGAAGCGCCAAGTCGCGCGCCCTAAATCTCCTCTACCGCAAGAAAGACAAACCGGCCAATGTCCTGTCGTTTGCGCTCTCAAAAAAAAGCGGCGAGATATTTTTGGATGTTAAAGAAATTTTTAAATCAAAAAACGATTATGGAGTTGTTGGGGATAAGCTCGTCGGGCTTTATTTTATACACGGTCTCCTCCATTTGAAAGGATACCAACATGGGAGTACAATGGAACGGACAGAAAGCCATTTAAGAAACAAGTATTTATAAACGATGCGAAACATTACTGTCGGCATAGACATAGGAACGCAATCAACTCGCGTCATCGTGGGAGAGTACGGAAGCGCTGACAATGCGCCCAATATTATTGGTATGGGGGTGGCCGAATCGCGAGGCGTCCGGCACGGATACATCAACAATAAAGCGGAGGCGCAAAAGTGTTTAGGGAAGGCTCTCCTAGAAGCCGAGCGCGGCTCAAAAATAAAAATTAGGCGCGCCTTCGCCGCGGTCGGGGGACTTTCGCTCGACTCAATTATGGGCACAGGCCTTGCGGTTATTTCTAAGGCTGACGATGAGGTTACCGACCTTGACGTAAAAAGAGCTGTTGCCGAAAGTGAAAAATCTCTGGGTACACTTCCAAATCGGCGCATCTTGCATGCGGTGCCGGTCAGATGGAAATTAGACGGCAAAGAAATATGGGGTCGCCCAATCGGGATGAAAGGCCTGAAACTTGAGGTAAAAACATTGTTTGTCACTTGTCTTGAGCAACATCTGAACGATATGGTGGAAGTAATTGAAAATTCAGGCGTTGAGGTAATTGATGTTGTGGCTTCCCCGATTGCGGCAAGTCTGGTTACCCTGACTAAAAGGCAAAAGACCGCCGGCTCTGTTTTGGTCAACATCGGCGCTGAAACCGTTTCTATGGTTGTGTTTGAAAACGATGTACCAATATTTTTGCATGTCTTTCCAATCGGTGGAGCCGACATCACTAACGATATCGCCCTCGGACTAAAAATTCCCATTGAAGAAGCCGAGGAAGTAAAGATTGGCAGTTATCAAATGGCCAATTATCCGCACAAAAAATTAGACGAAATTATTGAAGCGCGCCTCACTGATATTTTTGAGCTGGTTGAGAATTATTTAAAAAAAATAGGACGGAGTGGTCTTCTGCCGGCTGGAATTATTTTAACCGGAGGAAGCGCCCAGCTCTCTATTATTGAAAATCTGGCCAAGGAAACACTCAAGCTCCCGTCTAAAATCATCACTCCTGATCTTATCCAGAATTCAAAAGGCAAAATTAAAGATTCCTCGTGGGTTGTTGCCTACGGCCTTTTGATGCTTTCTAACAAGCTATCGCAAGAAGACGAGGGCTTGTTAAAAACTTTTCTTGCAAAAGCTAAAACGCTACTCCATACCTCCCTAAAAGAGCTTTTGCCGTAAAGCAACAAAC
>JBBTTL010000070.1:0-1351 GCA_038064275.1 Patescibacteria group bacterium
CTTTCAAGTAATGTCATGCGAAATCCTGGAAGCGCCGAGTTAAACCCCGACAATGGCACCACACAGATATTTTTTCCGCCCATCAGATAGTAGGCGAAACGCTTATCAAGGGCGCGCGGCGGCAAGCTATTTGTCTTGTCTTCAACAAGTTTTTTTACTTTTTCATTTTCTCCTCCCAAGGCGGATCCGCCTTCGGCGGAAATTTTAAGTTTTTGTTTTTCGGTCAAAACACCCTCTTCAAAAACTACCGTGAGATAAAACGCCCCGGCCGGCTTGGAAACCATTGTGCCGCGGATGCCGGAAAGCTCGCGATGGGCGATATCGGCCCGCTTCTGGTACGCCATCCGGCGTCCCGCCAAATACTGGCCATATCTCTTGTCTGAGAAAAGTTTCGGCAATACCCATTGGGGCAAAGTAGTAGAGCAAACCTCAAGCATTTTGGCGTCGTGGAGCGTCTTTGTGTAACGGGCGAATGCGGGATCTTTATCTTTGTTATAAATTTCAATCCAGCCGCAGCGCGCCCCGGGCCACGGTACTTCTTTAGAAAGTCCGCGCATAACGATTGCCGGCACGCCGTCTAACACTTTTGAGAGCGGAATGAACCGCTCCGGTCCGTAGTGGATATTGGCGTAAACCTCGTCGGAAATTAGAAAAAGGTCAAACTCGCGAGCGATAGAAACGATTTCTTTAAGAATGCGCTCGGGATATATCATTCCTGTCGGATTGTCGGGGTTGATTATAAGAATACCGGCGATTGATTCGTTGTACTTTATTTTATTCCGCAAATCGTCCACGTTGGGCAACCAGTTGCGGCGAGGGTTGAGTTCGTAAGTAAGATGATGAGAACCGGCATGCGCCGCCTCGGCTGAAGAATGTGTCGGGTAAGCCGGCGATGGGCCGATGACCCGAGCGTTTTTGTTCAAATAAGTGTAAATTTTTGAAATGGCATCGCCCAGTCCGTTGAAAAAAAGTATGTCTTCCGCGCTAACTTTTTCTCCCCCTTCGCGGGCGCGCAGTTCCGACAAAAATTTTCTCGTTTCCAGAAGCCCTTTGGTCGGCGAATAAGCAAAGCTCTTGTTCTCATCTCTGACAGTTTCAATGACCAGTTCCTTGGCCCAGTCGGGCAGAGTTTCCCCTTTTTCCACCGGGTCGCCTATGTTTTCCCATGTCATTTTCGCTCCCGCTCGTTCCAACTCATTTCCAAAATCAACAATCTCCCGTATTTCATACGTCAGTTCGTCCGCCCCCGGATGGACAATGTTGGTTCGCATAAAAATACTATACTACAAAATTCGCTAATGGATAAAACGGGTCTTCTGTGCTAGATTAAATTTGATTTGGATGGGTGGCG
>JBBTTL010000071.1:0-3598 GCA_038064275.1 Patescibacteria group bacterium
CCTTCGCGGAGTTTCATGATACGCACTCCTTGCGTCTGGCGTCCGAGTGAAGGTACGCTTTCTAGCGCCACTCTGACTACTTGGCTTTTCTTGGACATGGCAATGATTTCCTTTTTTTCAGCGTTCACCACGCTGCCGACCATTAATTTGCCGGTTTTCGGAGTAATCTTCATGGTTTTGATTCCGGAACCTCCGCGCTTCTGCGTTTTGTATTCCTTGAGGCGCGTTTTTTTGCCGTAGCCGTTTGTGGACATCACCAAAAATTCACCTTCTCCTGTGCCTTCTTTAATGACTTGAGCTCCGACAAGTTCATCTCCTTTTTTGAGAGCCATTGCCTTGACTCCGGAAGCGTTGCGCCCCATTTCACGGACATCGGATTCCCTAAAGCGGATTGATTGGCCGGCGGAACTTGCCAAAATAATCTGGTCTCCTTTTTCGGCAAAAAAAGTAGAAAGCAGTTCGTCGCCGTCTTTTATTTTTAGGGCTATCAGGCCGCTTCGGCGCACGTCTTTAAAACTCAAAGAGTCAACTTTCTTAACCACTCCGCGCCTGGTTATCATAACCAAAGAAAGTCTGGTATTCTTTGCCGTTTTCGGCACTGGCAAAATTGAGGTTACGCGCTCGTTTCCGGCAAGCGGGAGGAAATTCATAATTGATTTGCCGCGGGTGGCCCGTCTGCCTTCCGAAATTTCATACATTTTCATCTGGTAGGCTTTGCCTCGGTCGGTAAAGAATAAGAGGTCGCTGTGAGTGCTGGTATGGAAAAGTATTCGCACGAAATCTTCTTCTTTGGTATCCAAATCAACCACCCCCACTCCTCCGCGTTTCTGTGTTTTGTATTCGCCGGGATCAGTCCGCTTGACGTACCCGCCGGAAGTGAATACGAGAACCGATTCTTTTTCCGCCACCAAATCTTCATCAGAAAGAATTTTGACTCCGCCTTTTATAACTCTGGTCTTTCTGTCGTCGCCGAATTTTTCTCTGGCCTGGGCGAGTTCGTCCTTAATGGTTTTTAAAATTTTCTTCGGACTGGCAAGCAACTCTTTTAGCGAAGCTATCAGTTCCTGGGTAGCCTTAAGCTCATCTTCTATTTTCTTGCGCTCCAGGCCCGCCAGTTTCTGAAGTTTCATTTCCAAAATGGCCGTGGCTTGGGCGTCGGAAAATCTGAATTCCTTTTTTAGATTATCGTGGGCTACTGGCGTATCTTTTGACGCTTTAATCGTTTTTATAATTTTGTCTATGTGCTCAAGGGCTTTTTTTAAGCCAAGCAAAATGTGTTCCCGGTCCTCCGCTTTCTTAAGGTCAAATTGAGTGCGGCGACGCACTACCACAATGCGGTGTTTAACAAATTCAGTCAAAATTCCCTTAAGCGACAAGGTTTCCGGCGCGCCCAGAACCAGAGCCAGCATATTAAAATGAAATGTCGTCTCAAGTTCGGTGTGTTTATAGAGGAAGTTAAGCACCTTCTCCGGCACCGCGCCCTGTTTTAGCTCCACCACAATGCGGATATCTTTTGTTGATTCATCGCGAAGGTCGCGAACGCCTTCCAGCTTTTTCTCGTGGACTTGGTCCGCGATTTTCATAATCAAGTCCGACTTATTGACGCGATACGGAATGGAAGTAATGACAATTTGATACTGGCCACCCTTCTTCTCTACAATTTCCGCCTCCCCACGTGTTACCACGCCGCCGCGTCCGGTGGCGTAAATATGGTGCAAATCTTTTTCGCCGAAAACAATTCCTCCTGTCGGAAAATCAGGGCCTTTGACAAACTCGGTCAGGTCTTCAGTAGAAGCGTCGGGGTTGTCTATAAGATGCGAAGTGGCATCAACAATTTCTCGCAGATTGTGGGGCGGAATTGATGTGGCCATGCCGACGGCAATGCCCAGGGTGCCGTTCAAAATCAAATTCGGCACAGCAGCGGGAAGCACCACCGGCTCTTTTCTGGTGGCGTCATAATTAGGCCTCCATTCCACCGTCTCTTTTTCAAGGTCCGCCAACAACAGAGAGGATACCCGCGACATTTTTGCTTCCGTATATCTCATTGCCGCCGCAGAATCCCCGTCAATACTTCCAAAATTTCCTTGCCCGATAATGAGCGGATAACGAATGGTAAATTCCTGCGTCATCTTGACCATAGTTTCGTAAACGGCGGTATCTCCATGTGGATGATATTTCCCAAGCACATCTCCTACCACGGCCGCTGATTTACGAGTTTTGGCGCTTGCCACAAGCCCGAGTTCATTCATCGAATAGAGAATCCGGCGATGTACCGGCTTTAAACCGTCCCTGACATCAGGCAGAGCGCGGGAAGTAATGACAGACATGGCATAATCTAAATAAGACTCCTTCATTTCGGAGCTTATGTTGACCGCTAGCATATTCTTTGTTAACGGACTAGGATTATCCTGATTATTTTCTGGCTTCTCTTTTTGAGGCATATACAAAACAATTATATCACAAATATCCTTCTATTGAAAGGGTATTTGTGGAGGCGCGGTTTTAAAAACATCCCTAATTCCTCCCTTAAATTGCGTCCAAATATTAAGCGAATCGTCTTTGATAATGGCCGCCGGCCCAACCTCTATGACCGCCGCGGTCTGGTTGAGGTCGGCGCTTCCGAGCGAAAAAAACCAAAGTACCGCGATTACAAAAGTGATTGTCGGAACCGCAACATAAAGAATACGCTTTCTTATGTGCTCCGGTTTCTCGCGTAATTTTTCTATAAATGTCATCATCTCATTAGAAGTTCGTATTAAACTTGCGGAGACAGTACCGCAATTTCGCCTTCTTTTCCCTCAATGTCTTTTGATTTTACGGTAAATTTATCCAAGTTTTCGGTTTTGTCCGCTCCCCCTTCTTTCAGAAATTTTTTAAACGCTTCGCTTCCTTCTTCGTAATCCATCGGGATTATTATTTTCGGCTCAAGCGAGATAGCGACAGAATAGGCGTCTGTTGTGGAAAGTCCGTCCGCGCCGCCCACGGGCGCGAATAAAATATCCACTCCATCAATGGCCTCGCGCGATTCGGCCGGCAATGTTTTTGAAGAAATCGCGCCCAAAAAACAGATGTTCATTTTATCAACCTGAAGAACATAAATAGTATTCAATTTTTTTCCTTCGCCCGCCGAAGCCTTGGCAGAGGCGGGGCCATCGCCCGCATTTGATTCAGACGGAATTCCTTTAATAAAAATATTTTTTATTTCGTACTCGCCGGGGCCATTTATTACAAACGGTTCTTTGTCGCCGAAGGAAAGATTTTCCACTCCGTTATAATCTTTGTGGTTGACGCTTACAAGAGCGATATCCGCCCCGAAACGCGAAGTCTTGTACTTTGAATCCTTGCTCGGCGGATTAAAGGCAAGCACTGTGTCGCCCAATTGCACCTTAAAAAATTGTTTGCCGAAATAAGTGATAACCATAGGAATTAGTATACAGTATTAAGTATAAAGTATTAAGTATTATAAATTATGCGCCGCCCCCGAGGTCGCGCATTTTTTGTTGTACCCTATAATATGACGGCCGTCATATTATAGGGGCCATACAATTCAACCTCTTGTGGATAACACGAGCTTGACAAAAATAGCGCCATCTGATAG